>JBBQYD010000062.1:0-16201 GCA_038209025.1 Verrucomicrobiota bacterium
CACAGCAGTGATCGTGCAGAAAATGATACTCGGAAACCTGAATCACAACTCAGGAACCGGTGTGATCTTTACGCAAAATCCCCACCGCGAGCGCCCGGGCGTTCACCTTTACGGAGATTTTACCTTATGCAGCCAGGGTGCTGCGGACGAAACGGATGACGAGGATTTGGAGGCAAACCCTGGCGGGCGCCGATTCGTGCTGGAAGGCTGGGAACAGTTGGAACATACGGTGCTGGTGGATCAATCGATTTTGGGCAAGACTCCGAGATCCAATCCGGCGGTTTATACCGGCGCATTTGAAGATATCCGAAAGCTTTTTGCGCAAAGTGAGGAGGCCCGTCAGCGAGGCTTGAACGCGAGCGCTTTCAGCTTCAATTCCGGGCAAGGCCAGTGCGAGCGCTGTCGCGGAGCGGGGTTCGAAAAAATCGAGATGCAGTTCCTGAGCGACGTCTTTGTTCGTTGCCCGGATTGCGAAGGACGCCGTTACCGCGAGCACATCCTTAAGATCAAAATTGCTCCGCGCAGGAATGGGATAGCCGGAACCGGGCGGCTTGCCGCCCTCCCCGCCTGTTCCATTGGGGACGTCCTCGAAGCGACGGTGGATGATACCCTGGAATTCCTCGCTGGCTTTGGCCAGACTCCCGCGGCTTTGCGGGCACACCAAAGTCTTTTGCTCCTGCAGGAGGTCGGCTTGGGATACCTGAAACTGGGGCAGCCGATCAACACGCTCTCGGGCGGCGAGAGCCAGCGCTTAAAACTCGTCCGCGAACTAGCCGAAAACGCCGGGGTCAAAAACAGCGCCGTGCGTCGCACCCTGTTTCTCTTTGATGAGCCAACCACCGGCCTTCACTTCGATGATGTTCGCGTTCTGCTGGCGGTGTTCAGGCGGCTGGTCAAGGCGGGCCACAGCGTGCTCGTCATTGAGCACAACCTGGAGGTCATCCGGGCTGCCGATTGGGTCATCGATTTGGGTCCCGAAGCCGGAGAGGATGGCGGCCAGATTGTCGTCGAAGGCCCGCCCACAATGGTGGCCGCCTGCCAGAGGAGCCACACCGGGGCGGCGCTGCGCGTAGCCTTCCAACCGGCACCCACAGTGCGGAAAACGCTTGCCAGACACGCCTGACTCTTATGCTTTTACACGAAAACGCTGGGGCGTCCGGGAAGACTGATTTCATTCAAATCCACGGTGCCCGCGAGCACAACCTGAAGAATTTGTCCTGCGCCATCCCGCGAAACTGCTTGGTGGTGGTAACCGGGGTTAGCGGCTCGGGGAAAAGCACCCTGGCGTTTGACCTGCTTTTTGCGGAAGGCCAGCGGCGCTTCCTTGACTCCATGAACGTTTACGCCCGCCAATTCGTGGAGCAACTATCCCGGCCCGACGTGGATTTGATCACGGGCATACCGCCGGCGGTCAGCATCGAGCAGCGCTCCAGCCGGGGCGGCGGCAAAAGCACCGTGGCAACGGTAACCGAAATTTATCACTTCATCCGCCTGCTATTCTCCCGGATTGGCATTCAGTATTGCCCGGATTGCCAGGCCCGGGTGGGCGGGCAGACGCGCGATGAACTGGCGCGCAGCTTGCGGCAGGAGGCGAAACGGCGCGGACAACTGACCTTGCTGGCACCGGTGGTGCGAAATCGCAAGGGCTTCCATACCGATGTCGCGGAATGGGCCTCGCGCCATGGTTATGCGCAAATCCGCGCGGATGGCCGCCTGGTTGCCGCCAACGAGCGGTTGCGCCTGGACCGGTTCCGGGAACACAACGTGGAGATCGTCACCGGCCTGATGCAGGCGCCCATGACGCTCGAAGCGTTGCACGAAAAACTCGCGGAAACACTCAAACTTGGAACCGGCGTCCTTTTGGCGCTGGACGCCGAGGGGCTGGCCACGGTGCATTCCACCGAACGATCCTGCCCCGAGTGTCGCCGATCCTTCGAGGCCCTGGACCCCAAGAATTTCAGCTACAACTCCCCCCGAGGATGGTGTCCCCGGTGCCGCGGTTTTGGCGAGTTGTTCTACCTGCCCGATGTGGACCGTGGCGCGCGAGCCGAAGCCATCGAGGAATCGTGGTTTGAATGGCAGGAGGGAAATCGCGAAATCTGCCCCGAGTGCGAGGGCTCGCGTTTGAATCCGGTAGCCCGCGCGGTGAGGCTGTCTCTCCCGGGTCTGCCGCCGAAGCATCCGTTCGCCAAGGTGGGACTTACACCCGATGACGTGGCCAGGATGGCGGTGGAGCAGGCGGCGGATTTGTTCCGGTCGGTCCGGTTTCAAGGCCGGGAGGCGGTGATCGCTCGGGACATCCTCCCAGAGATTCGCGAACGGCTGAAATTCCTGGACGAGGTGGGTCTGGGCTACCTGCAACTGGGGCGCGGCGTGCCGACCTTGTCCGGCGGGGAAAGCCAGCGCATCCGGTTGGCGGCCCAGTTGGGCTCAAATCTCAGCGGGGTGCTCTACATCCTGGACGAGCCCACCATCGGTTTGCACGCGCGCGACAACGATCAGTTGCTTGGCGCCCTGGAAAAGCTCAGAGCCCGGGGGAATTCGGTGCTCGTGGTGGAGCATGACGAGGAAACCATGCGCCGTGCGGACTACGTGATTGACCTGGGTCCCGGCGCGGGCATTCATGGCGGTGAGGTCGTGGCAGCGGGCACGCTGGCGGAGTTGATGCGGCATCCTGATTCCGTTACCGGCCAATGCCTGCGAGCAACGCGGACCTATCCCCGGCGCGGGGCGTGGCGCCCGGTGCGCCGAAACGATGACTCGCTGGAACTTCGTGGGGCGGCCCAGAACAACCTTAAGAACCTGACCGTCAGGTTCCCTCTAAACCGTCTGGTGCTCGTCACCGGCGTCAGCGGGTCCGGCAAAAGCACGCTGGTTCGGGAGGGTCTGCTTCCGGCGGTGGAAGCGGCGATCAAAGGCCGCAAGCAGGCCCGGGTGCCTGCCAATCTGCGCGGATTCGAAAACCTCCAGGCGGTTTATGAAGTAGATCAATCCCCAATTGGCCGAACGCCGCGCTCCATTCCAGCCACCTATGTGGGGTTCTTCGACGAAATCCGCAGAGTCTTCTCCGGCTTGCCGGAAGCCCGCTTGCGCGGTTATTCGCCATCCCGGTTCTCGTTCAACAGCAAAGTGGGCCGCTGCCCGGAATGCGAAGGCGCAGGCACGATCAAGCTGGAGATGAACTTTTTGCCACCAGCGTTCATCCGTTGTGAAACCTGCGGCGGCTGCCGGTTCAACCGTGAGACGCTGGATATCGAATATGCCGGGAAGAACATCGCGCAAGTGCTTGAGCTGTCGGTGGAGGATGCGCTGGTCTTTTTCAGCAGCTTGCCGAAGATCAAGAGGCCCCTCCAAGCCCTCGCCGACACCGGCTTGGCTTACTTGAAACTGGGCCAGACCAGTCCCACGCTGAGCGGCGGCGAAGCCCAGCGCGTCAAACTCGTCACGCACCTCTTATCCGGATTGCGAGATCCCGACCCGTTCGAGCGCAAGCCAAGGCGTAACTTGTTCATTTTGGAAGAGCCGACCATCGGGTTGCACATGGCGGATGTGAACAAACTGGTGGAGGTTCTGCAACGGCTCGTGGACACCGGACACTCGGTGATCGTGATTGAGCATAATCTCGAATTGATCGCCGAAGCCGACTGGGTGATTGATCTGGGGCCGGAAGGCGGGGATGCCGGCGGCCGCATCGTCGCCCAGGGCACCCCTGCGGAAATCGCCCAAAACAAACGCTCGCACACCGGGCAATTCCTGCTTAAGGTGCTGGCCAGAAAATAGGTTCCTTTCAGCCACTCTGTCCATTGAGCGCGACCGAAATAACACTCGCATGGTCCCGGATGTTTTGGGTAATGGCGTTGCCGCTGGTGCTAGCCGGTTGCACCCAGCCGCGCGGCGGCGCTGTCTCCACTCCGCGAACCGCGCCCCTGCAACGGATCACCATCGCCCCGGATAACCAGCACTTCGTCACCAGTCCGGCAGGCGAACGCTTCACCCCCTGGGGATTTAATTACGACCGCGACCACAACATGCGGCTCCTGGAGGAATATTGGGACGTTGAGTGGGACACAGTGGAAGCCGATTTTCGGGAAATTAAACAGCTTGGCGCAAATGTGGTGCGCATCCACTTGCAGGTGGGCAGTTTCATGAACGGCCCGCGCGAGCCGAATGCCCAAGCCATCAGGCAATTGAAAAGACTGGTGCGGCTGGCGGAGACCACCGGGCTTTACCTCGACATCACCGGCCTGGCCTGTTACCGCAAATCCGCGGTGCCCCCCTGGTATGACGCGCTTTCGGAAACGGATCGGTGGGAGGTCCAGGCGCGATTCTGGGAAGCCGTGGCCCAAGCCTGCCGGAACAGCCCGGCGGTTTTTTGCTATGATCTGATCAACGAACCCGTTGCTCCCCGGCAGCCTCGCCAGCCCGGCGATTGGCTCGTCGGCGAGTTCGGCGGGTTCTGGTACGTGCAAGCCATCACGCTCGACGCTCGCGGGCGAGCCCCGGAAATCCTCGCCAGGAACTGGATCTCCCAAATGACCAGCGCTATTCGCAAGCACGACAAAGGGCATCTAATCACGCTCGGTTTCTTGCCCAACAGCCTGGAGCGGCCAGTGAGCGGCTCGGGGTTTCCGCCTGCCAAAGTGGCCGGCCCGCTCGACTTCATCTGCGTCCATCTTTATCCCAAAGCAGGCCGGATCGCCGAGGAAATTGAACTTCTGAAAGGGTTCAACCTCGGCAAACCGGTGGTCATCGAAGAAATCTTTCCGCTCGAATGCGGGAAAGAGGAGTTCCGCGATTTTCTCCTGCGTTCTCGCGAGCATGCCGCCGGTTGGATCGGTTTCTACTGGGGGCAGACACCTGCGGAATTGAAAAAGCTCGACGGCTTGGGCCCAGCTCTCACCCTGCGCTGGCTGGAAGTCTTCCAGGAACTCAATCCCCATCAGGGTGCGCCTCGGTGAGACATCAGGCTCTCAAGCCGCTTCTGTTCGGCACGAGCCCTCCCCACCGCCCGCAAGACCCTGCTTGAGAACGATGCCGTTTCACATTATACCTAAGCGATGTTGCCGCGTTTTGTCGTTGTATTCGGATTGTGCGCCGTGCTGTTTTGTCCCCCGGCGAGGGCTGAGGATTACGACTTGGTGATCCGCAATGGACGGGTGGTGGATGGCACCGGGAATCCCGCCTTTTTTGCGGATGTGGGGGTTCGCGATGGGCGGGTGGCCAAAATTGGGCGGGTGGCCAAAGGCGCACGCGAAATAGATGCCCGGGGAATGGTGGTGTGCCCCGGCTTTATTGACGTCCATACCCACGCGGATGAGGTGCCGGAGATGCCGCTGGCGGAGAATTTCGTGCGGATGGGGGTGACGACCGTTGTGGCGGGCAATTGCGGGTCTTCGGCGCTGGACATAGCGCGGCTGTTCAAGGCCGTTGAGCGCACCAACACAGCCGTCAATTTCGCCACCCTCATCGGGCACAATGATGTTCGCGCCAAAGCCATGGGCGGGCGCTTTGACCGGTCCCCCACGCAGAAAGAAATGGCTGCAATGAAGGCGCTGGTCAGGCAGGCGATGGAGGACGGCGCAGTGGGGCTTTCCACCGGCCTGATTTACCAGCCAGGGGTGTTCGCAAAGACTTCTGAGATCATTGAACTGGCCCGTGAAGCAGCGGCCCTGGGAGGCATTTACACCAGCCACATGCGGCACGAGGACGCACAAATAGGGGTCGCTCTGGAAGAGGTCTTCACCATTGCGCGGGAAGCGGGAATAAGGGCGGAGGTTTCGCATATCAAGCTGGGGGGGCCCACCGCGTGGGGCCAGGCGAACCAGGTGCTCGCCCTCCTGGAGAAAGCCCGGTCCGAGGGCCTCGATATCACCCAGGACCAGTATTCCTATACCGCTTCGAGCACCAGCCTGAGCCAGCTCATTCCGGACGATATTCTCGAGGGCGGCCGGGAGCGGTTCCTGGAGCGCATCGCGGACCCCGTCACGCGCTCGAATACTGTTTATCGCATGAAAGAGAATCTCCGCCGGCGCGGGCGCGACACCTATGAATACGCGGTGATCGCGTCGCACCACAAGGACCCCAGCCTCAATGGACTTAACGTGATGGAAGCCGCCCGGAAAGTGCTTGGCTCGGACACGTTGGATGACCAGGCCGAACTGGTGATTGAAGTGCAGAAGAACGGCGGCGCCAGCGCGGTCTTCCACGGCATGAACGAAGCGGACTTGCAAGTCTTCATGCGTCATCCCAACACCATGATTGCCTGCGACAGCGGCCTGCGAAAGTTTGGGGAGGGCGTTCCCCATCCGCGTGGTTATGGCAATAATGCGCGCGTGCTCGCCCGTTACGTGCGGGAGCTAAAAGTTCTGCGCCTGGAAGATGCTGTTCGGAAGATGACCAGCCTGCCCGCGACAACCTTTCGTTTCAAAGACCGGGGACTCTTGCGCGAGGGGGCGTGGGCGGACATCCTGGTATTTGATCCCGAGCGGATTCAGGACACCGCCACTTTCAAGCAACCGCATGCGTACCCGGAGGGCATTGGATATGTGGTGGTCAATGGGATCACGGTTCTGGAAAACGGGAAGCACACCGGCGCCAAGGCCGGCCATGTCCTGCGCCGGGAAAGTTAACCACCCGCCCGGCGCCCTTCCCCTGGCTTCAGGCCTGAAAAATAGCGGGCGTGGACGTCAACACCTGGTCGAGATCGTAGGCCGCGCCGGCCACGAGCAAACGGGGCACACCGAAGTCCATCTGCACGTCGATAACCCGTCCGTGGACGATGGATTTTGAAGGGGCCCGCAGGCTCACCGACTGACCGATCAGCGCCCGGGCCATATTGCTGCGAATCCTTAGCGTTGAGTTATCAAACCTCGAGGCGGCGGAACGTGGTTGTGTCATATTCGTTAGTTGATTAGGTTCTTCTGCTTACCGAGGATCGTTTTCACACGCGGAATCTGTCTATTAACCCAACCCGGATTGCGGCGGCGGTCCTTGCTTGACCCGGCGGCAACTTTTTCCCTTTTCGCACGCTTTCAACGATCCAGTGTATATATGAGCAAAGCGTGTGCCAGTCCCACAAAAAGCGAGCAGACAGGCTTGCGATTACAATATAACTCATTTACTCAAAGCCTCTTGCGTAATTCCTTCTGAAAAAACAAGCCGCTCAGCAACGGCAGATCATTGGGGAATTTCTAGCCGGGGGGATACCAGGCGTGAACTACCGGGATTGGAGGTCAGCTCCGATTCCCAGGCCTTGATGAGGGCCACCACCAGAGGAATGGCCACCCCGTGGTTGGATGGCGCGTAAGGCTCCAGGTTGCCGCGGGCCAATCGCAGCAGGGACATGGCTGGTCCGGGGCGGTCTTTCCGCACGTGAACAAAGGCCCCGGCCACCTGTATGAGTCCCTTGAAGAAGTCCCCTTGCGACGTATGGCGCAACGGCAGCCAAAGCCCTTCCAGGACATCGTGGGCTTCAAAATACTTGCCAGTGTTAAAGAGCTCAAAAAAACGGCGGTAGCGAGGGTCGGCCTGCAACTCCATGTCTTGCGGAGTTTTCAGATTTTCAGACCGATCGTGGTGCAAACTCATGGGCCAAGTTAGCCTTGATCATTCGAAGCGCAATCGAGCCGGACACACTTCATTCCCAGCCGTCAACGAGCACCGGGCCGAGCGATGGAGGGCCGCCGGGACTAAATGTTCTCCCCAAGCACCGGCGGGGGTTGGTAGGACAGCTCGCTTTCTGGCGAGAGGGCCGCGGATTCGCTGGCCAGCACCCGGAACTGACGAATCTGGAAGGAGACTTCACGCCCGTCTTCCAGGGCCTGGTTGGAGTACTCCTCCTTGGTCATGCGCGCGCGCACCATTAACCCGCTGGGCAATTCCAATTCGACGCGCAGCAGCACGCCCAGAAAGAAGGTACGCCGCAGCACGGCATGATAGCGGTAGGCGGTCAGGTCTGAGGAGATTTGCACCGCATAAGGGCGGAAGCCGATGCGCAGCCGCTGGCCATCGGGCTGATCATGCGCCGGAAATTCCAACTCCCCGACGCGGGCGATGCCGCCGCGCACCTCAGGCTCCAAGACATTCATGACGCCGATAAACCGCGCCACAAATTCATTGGCCGGCTGGTCATAGACTTCCCTGGGGGTGCCCACCTGCTCCAGGTGGCCGCGCGAAAAGATCACAATCCGTTTGGCCACTTCCAGGGCTTCCTCCTGGTCATGCGTTACGAACACCGTGGTCACGTTCAATTCATTGTGCATCGTCACCAGCCATTCGCGCAGTTCCTGGCGGATTTTGGCGTCCACAGCGCCAAAAGGCTCGTCGAGCAGCAGAACGCTTGGCTTCGGCGCCAGCGCGCGAGCAATCGCCACCCGCTGACGCTGTCCGCCCGACAATTGGTGCGGGTAGCGTTTCTCCAGGCCCTCCAAACCGAAAAGCTCCAGCAACTCAGTGATGCGAGCGCGCATTTCGGACTTCTTCCACTTCTTTATCTTCAGGCCGAAGGCGATGTTGCGGTACACGCTCATCGTCTTGAACAGCGCGTAATTCTGGAACACAAAACCGATGTTGCGCTGCTGCACAGAAACGTCGTTTACGCGCTGCCCACGAATCAGGACGTCGCCCGAAGTGGGCATTTCCAGGCCGGCAATCATGCGCAGCACGGTGGTCTTCCCGCCACCACTGGGCCCCAGCAGCGCCATCAATTCCCCCTCATGAACAGAAAAGGAAACGCCGGTCACCGCCGCGACCTCTCCGAATTTCTTGGACACGTTGCGAAGCTCGATACTCATGCCTGATCAGGTGTGTGTGACTGCTGGGCGCGGGAATAAGCGCGCGCCTGTTTCCATTCCAAAGCCGTTTTGACCGCCAGGGTGACGAGTGCCAGAAGGGCCAGCAGCGAGGCGACGGCAAAGGCCGCGGGAGCGTTATACTCGTTGTACAGTTTTTCGACGCGCAACGGCATGGTGTCGGTCAGCCCCGTGATGTGCCCGGAGACCACCGAAACGGCGCCAAATTCGCCCATCGCGCGCGCGTTGCAGAGGATGATCCCATAGACCAGCCCCCATTTGACAGAGGGCAGAGTGACGTGCCAGAAAGTTTGCCAGCCGTTGGCGCCGAGCGTCATGGCAGCTTGCTCCTGCTCACTTCCGGTGGCCTGCATGATCGGGATCAATTCCCTGGCAACAAACGGGAAGGTTACAAAAACGGTCGCCATGACAATGCCAGGTACGGCGAAGATGATCCGGATGTTCCGCTCGTCCAGCCAGGCACCCCAAATTCCCTGGAGACCGAACAGGACGACCAACATCAATCCCGCGACCACCGGTGACACAGAGAACGGGAGATCAATGAGGGTGATCAGGATCGACTTGCCGCGGAATTCAAACTTCGCGATCGCCCACGCCGCCGCCAGGCCGAACAGGACGTTCAGGGGCACGGAGATCGCGCTGACCAGCAGCGTCAACCGGATGGCAGCCCGGGAATCGGGATGTCCCAGGGCGGACCAGTAATACTCGAAGCCCTTGGCGAACGCCTGCGCAAAGACATTGGCCAGCGGTAGAAAGAGAAAGACCAGGCAAAAACCGAGCGCCAGAGTGATGAGCAGCCACTTGATGACAGGGGATTCTTCCGAGCCGCGTTGCGACTTGGTTTGGCGCTGCCGGTGCATGCTGATTCGTCCTGCCACAGCCTATCTTTGGAATTTGCTCGACCACTGTTCGAGCAGGTTAATCACGATCAGGAATACGAATGAAAAAGCGAGCAGCACCACCGCCAGGGCAATGGCGCCGTTGTAATCATATTCCTCCAGGCGCATGATGATCAGGTAAGGCGCGATTTCGGTTTTGAAAGGCAGGTTCCCGGAAATGAAAACCACCGACCCGAACTCCCCAAGCGCCCGGGCAAAAGCCAGCGCGAACCCGGTCAGGACGGCCGGGAGCAGGGTGGGCGCAATGACGGAAATGAAAGTCCGCAACCGCCCTGCTCCAAGGATCGCCGCCGCCTCCTCCACCTCACGTTCCAGGTTTTCCAGCACCGGTTGAAGGGTGCGCACCACGAAGGGCATGCCAACAAAAGTCAGCGCAATAACGACCCCCAGTGGTGTAAATGCTCCTTGAATTCCCCAGGGGACCAGGAATTTACCCAGCCATCCATTGGCGGCAAACAGATTGGCCAGCGTGAGGCCGGCCACCGCCGTAGGCAGGGCAAATGGAAAGTCAATCATCGCGTCCACGAAACGGCGGCCGGGAAACTCATACCTGACCAGCACCCAGGCCAGCAGCGTGCCAAACACCGCGTTGGCCAGGGCGGCGGCCAGGGACGCCCCGAAAGTCAGCTTGTACGCCGCCAGGGCCCGGTCCGTGGTCGCCAAAGCCCAGAACTCCGGCCAGGAGATTTTCAGGGCCCGAAACAGCAATCCCGCGAATGGCACGAGCACGATCACGCTCAGGTACGAGAGAGTGAAGCCGAGCGTAATCCCAAAGCCGGGCAGCGGATTATATTTGCGTGCGAGACTGATCAAACTTCAACAGGTGGTGATCCAGATGATTATCTTAATCTTCTCTGGATGGTTTCGAAAGTGCCGTTTTCACCAAAATGATCCGCATGAGCCTTCTGCCAGCCGCCGAATTGTTCGTCGATGGTGAATAATTGAATCGGCTTGAAAGCCTCTTTAAACTTTGCCGACACTGTTTCGGAGCGCGGGCGGAAATGATTCCTGGCCGCGATTTCCTGCCCCTCCTCCGAATAGAGGAATTGCAGGTAAGCCTCGGCCACGCGCCGGGTGCCGGCACGCTCCACGTTGCGGTCCACCACCGCGACCGGTGGCTCGGCCAAAATGCTCATGGAAGGCATGACGATTTGCACGTTTCCCTGCCCTGATTCCTTGAATGACAGCATGGCCTCGTTTTCCCATGCGACCAGCACATCGCCGATACCGCGTTGAACAAACGTCGTGGTGGCGGCGCGCGCGCCGCTATCGAGAACCGGCACATTTTTGAACACCCTTAACAGGAACTCCACCGCCTTTTCCCGGTCCCCTTCGAACTTCTTGAGAGCATACCCATAAGCGGCCAGGTAGTTCCACCGCGCCCCGCCTGAGGTGCGGGGGTTGGGTGTAATCACCGCCACCCCGGGGCGCGCCAAGTCATCCCAATCGCGGATGTTTTTGGGATTGCCCCGGCGCACCAGGAAAACAATGGTGGAGGTGTACGGAGAACTGTTGTGCGGAAAGCGCTTTTGCCAATCCGCTTTGATCAAGCCGCCATGACTGGCGATGGCATCAATATCATAAGCCAGAGCCAGCGTGACCACATCCGCGCGCAGCCCATCAATCACCGATCTCGCCTGTTTGCCCGACCCGCCGTGGGACTGCTGAAGAGTCAGCGTGTCCGGTGATTGGCTCCGCCATTGGCGCTGAAACGCAACATTGATCTGCTGGTAGAACTCCCGGGTGGGATCGTAGGAGACGTTCAACAGGGTAACCGCCGCTGCCCACGCACACGGTGTCAGAGCGATGCCGGCAAGGATTCCGGCGAACAGCAGCCTCGGCTTCAGTTGGCAGAGAGTAAACATTCGTTTTTGTTGACTTAGAACGACAACTGCACTCGAGTGAACAATACATCTTCACCCTCCCGGGTCACGGCGGCAGGCGCGCCGACCCCCGTTCCCCCACCGCCACTAAACGAGGCATGTGAAAAGCTGGTGGCGACTCGCACGTTGCGGTTCAACCACCAGTTCAAGCCGACGGCCCACTCATAAATCGATCGTGCGGAGGCTGCTGGATCAGCATAGGTCGGGAAGGCATCATTATCCAGCCGAAGTTCACTATAACGAGCGACCAATTGCACAGCCCCCCAGCCGCCTTGGGCCGGGTTGAAGGGTTTATGGGGCACAATGGCCTCGTTAAAGCCGGCCTTCTCGCCGGTGAGAATCCAGCCGGCGGCAACTTGCCACGCCTGGTGGTGCATGGAGTCGGCAGTCAGCGCCGCCGTACTGCTCACTTCCTGGTCTGAAATGGTGTATTCGCCGAGTAAAGAAACCGGACCCACGACATAATAGCCTTGCGGCGCCAGACGCCAGTGGTCGCCCTGGGCTACGGTGGTGTTTTTATAGGCAAAGTATTGTTGCAGGCCCGTGGTTGTGTAACCGGCGGTCGTCCCGCCGGTGGTCGAGGGCAAGCCCAGCGAGTTGGTCCGTTGCATCGATTCATAGCTCCCGCCCAAACCAAGCCCAAGCCCCTGGACAAGCGAAGACTCCGATTTCTTGAACGGCAGAACAAACCATCGCCCTTCGACGGCTTTGTTGTCATCGAAATCGCTGTTTTGCGAGTTCCGCCCATTGCCCAAGCCGTTGAAAACTCCCAGCGCATAGCTGAACACTCCGCCCATTAGCTCACCATGAACCATGGCCCCCACGTCGCGTCCAGGCACCAGGGTGGTCGGCAGGGCGCGTTCATTGAAATAGGTGAACTGGTCCGCCTCCAGGTATTCCATCCCGATTGGCGATTTAAACTTGCCAACGCGCAATTGCAGTGAAGGTTGGTACCGGTAGTTCAGATACGCGTCGAACAGTTGAACGCTGCTCGCGCCAAAGTCCGGCGCCAAAACAAAGTCAAAATCCTGGAAGACAGTGCCACCGAGGATGGGACGCGCCCGGCGCAAAATCATGCCGTCATTCCCGGCGGTTCCGGCATCATCAAAGAAAGTGCGGGAATCGATCTGCAGCAGACCGCGGAAACTGAGGGCAAAGGCGCCATCCGCGGAAGCGAACGAAAAGCCCTTTTCTCCCAGGGAGATTTTGGGCTGGGCCTTGGCCAGATCGGCGTCGCCAGACGCGGTCAGGGAGGCCGGCTGCCTGGTGGTGCCCGCTAGCGACGCGCCCGGCGAAAGTGGAGCCGCGACCCCGACCGGTGCCGGCAAAGCATTGGAACCTTCCAGGATCTGCACTTTGCGCTCAAGTTGCTCAATTCTTTGCTGCAGCTTGCCAATCAATTCGGCCGTTGCGGCATCCTGCGCCTGCACGGGGGAGATCAACGAGGCAATTACGATAGCGGTGGCCATGTGCGCCGTCCAAGAGACAATACTTTTCAAGACTATGTTATTCGGTTTCATGCTCGAAGCTTCAACAGACAATCGGCTCCTCCTGTCTTGCGGGTTAGCAATACCTTGGTTAGCCAGAAGCGAAATATGCTTGGCGGAAGCCGGGGCATACTTTAGTCGCCTTGACCAAGCAGGGCAAGAGTTTGCGGGTCGCCGATCCATGTCTCAGTTTCGATTATCTTTAAGTTTAGAACCATTCCCCGAATAAAAGACTTGCAGAAAAATGACCCAAATCTACAGTAAGTCAATCGAGATATGAAACTTTCTCTCAAAGGTGAGTATGCCCTCCGGGCGATGCTCGCGCTTTCCCTGCATTCCCAGCAGGAAATTGTGCGCATACAGCAAATCTCCGATGAGCAAAACATTCCCAAACGTTTTCTGGAGCAAATCCTGAACGATCTGAAAAATGGCGGATTCGTGCAAAGCAAGCGGGGGGTTCAAGGTGGCTACCGTCTGGGGAAGCCGCCCGAAAGGATCACCCTGGCAGAGGTCGTTCGCCACATTGAGGGAGCATTGGCCCCCATTAGCTGCGTGAGCCAGCGTTTCTACGAAAAATGTTCGTGCCCCGATGAGTCACGTTGTGCCGTTCGCAGCGTCATGAAAGAGGTGCGGGACGCCATAGTGGGAGTTCTGGGGCGGGTCACGCTGGCGGAACTGGCCGCGCGGTCCAGAGCCTTGCAAAGGGCTGATGAGCTTGTGGATTACAGCATTTAGCCGGTGTTCTTTAGCGAGGGATCAAAGGTTGTTTCCCAGAATTCAAATCGGCGGCGGGAAAATGCCACCGTGCCGGACTCCGGGTCCCGATCTTCATGGCGTCAGAATACCGAACCCACCTCGGCAACCTAGTCAGACCACGAAATGGTGTGAAACGGAACGTTACATCCGAGAGGCCAGTTCCAGAGCTCCGATGGGAACCGAGTCTTCGCCAAGGGCCGCCAGTTTGACGACTGGGCCGGGAGCAAAGGCATCCATGATCAACGGGCGCAGGGCGCTCTCGACGGCTGCGCGAAGGGGCTCGCCAACCAATGACAACCCACCTCCCAAAACGATCACCTCCGGGTGCAAAAGATGGGTTACATGGGAAAGGCCGAAAGCAAGATCGTCGGCTGTTTCCTTGAGAATGGTCAAGGCGGCGGCATCCCCTTGGGACAGGGCGGCGGGCAAGTGCCGGGCTTCAGCACCTTGGCTGGCCAGCGACAGGGTGTGGAGAAGACTCGACGGATCCTTGGTCTGCAACCCCCGAATCCTGGCATCAACCGCCCAACCCGAGCAGCGGGATTCGATGGTGGTGCCGAAGCGGTCCAGCCGCAGATGTCCGATTTCAGCCTCACCCGGGATGGCGCCATGATAAATGTGGCCGTCCACCACCAAGCCTCCCCCCACGCCGCTGCCCAGCGTGACGAAAAAAACCGGGTTCGCGCCGCAACCGGCCCCACGAGTGGCCTCCCCAAGAGCCGCAACGTTGGCGTCGTTTTCCACTCGCACAGGCGCGCCGACAAGCTCGCCCAGCCAGGCCCCCACATTAAAGTCAGACCATCCCTCGATCTGATGGGAGCGGCAGATGATCCCGGTGCGCCAGTTGACCGGTCCGCCGAACCCAACCCCCGCTGACCTCAGCTTGCGAGCCCGGCACATTTCCCGAATGGCGTCCGCAATCTGGTGGCGAATGCCCTCAGCAGCCCCTTCGCGGTCTGCCTTGAGTCTGCGCCGGTCGATGATGCCGCCGTTATCATCGCCCAGCACCAACTGCAGTTTCGTCCCGCCAATTTCAATGCCCAGGTTCATAGGTCACCCCATTTTGCACTTTAAAACGAGCGCATGCACGCGGAACTTGCCGGGGCGATCGCCGCGCATAAACCAGCCGGGGCCGCCCAGCCATCCGGGCATCGGGAATCCGCAAGCCAACCCACAGGCGAGCGTGGGATCGCATCGTCGCGGCAGAGCGCAATCCCGATGATGCGGACCCAAATGTTTCTATTGCCTGAAAACTCTGTGTCACTAATACTCGGTTCCGGAAAACGACAACAAGACACCCCTTTATGAATCCAAGAAGTTCGCTGGTGGCGGGCCTGGTCAGCCGGTTTGGGACTCTGGCACTACTCTGCGCGATGAATGCTCCTGCGGCCCAGTTCCGGATAGCCGAGGTGAACTCAAATTCCCTGGGCATCTGGGAAGGGAACCAGCCCGTGCTGGTGTATAACCATGGCATCCTGCTGCCCCCGGGAGTGCCGGCCGATCGCGCCCGGAGCACTTACATTCATCCGCTCTATGGTCTGGATGGCGAGGTGCTGACGGATGACTTTCCCAAGGACCATTATCATCATCGTGGCGTGTTCTGGGCGTGGCCGCACGTGAAAGTCGGCGAAAAAGAATTCGATCTCTGGATGATCAAAGGGATGAAACAGCAGTTTGAGAAATGGCTCGCGCGCGATGCCGGGGCCAACCAGGCGGTCCTGAAAATCCAAAACTCCTGGATGGCCGGTGACCGCAAGGTGATGGATGAGCGGGTGAGCATCACCGTCCACCCCGCGAACGGCGATTCGCGGGCCATCGACCTGGCGTTTTCATGGACGCCCCTGGAGGAGGAGATCACCTTGCTGGGGGCCGAAGGCAAAAGCTATGGCGGGATCACCATCCGTTACGCGCCACGGACAAACACAGTAATCACCACTCCGCTGGGGAACGATCCCAAGGACCTGCCCATGACACGCCTCGAATGGGCGGATTTGACCGGGCAATTCGAGAAGCTCTCCAAACCGAGCGGCGCGGCCATCTTTGTGCCGCCAACACATCCGGATTTTCCACCGATGTGGCTGACGCGCCATTACGGAGCGCTTTGCCTGGGCTGGCCGGGAGTAGAATCCACCAAGTTCCCGGTGGGGAAACCGTTCCGATGCGAATACCGGTTGTGGGTGCATCGAGGACAGCCGGAGGCCACCCAGTTGCGGAAGGCCTACTCAGATTATACCGGCGGCTTGCCGGCAAAAAAGGAAAAGGAGAACCGCTAACCCGCGCCAACTCATGAAATTCATTCACGACGATTTTCTGCTGCAAACCAAAACGGCCCGCCGCCTCTACCATGATTATGCGGAGGACCAGCC
>JBBQYD010000063.1:0-15918 GCA_038209025.1 Verrucomicrobiota bacterium
ATGATCTTGAACCTGCCGGATACTGTCCAAGTCGCCACGCCCAATGTGTATGCCGACCAGATTGAATGGATTTGCCGCAACATCAAGAACCGCGAGAGCCTCGTGATCAGTTTGCACACGCACAATGACCGTTCCACGGGGACCGCGGCCACGGAGTTGGGACTCCTGGCGGGCGCGGATCGGGTGGAGGGCACCCTGTTTGGCAACGGCGAGCGTACTGGCAACCTCGATTTAGTCACCGTCGCTTTGAATCTCTATATGCATGGCATCAGCCCCGGCCTGGACCTGGCGGCGCTCAATGCCATCCGCGTTGTCTATGAGCGCTGCACCGGGATGACTGTGCCGCCGCGTCATCCCTACGCCGGGGAGTTGGTGTTTACCGCGTTCAGCGGCTCCCACCAGGATGCCATCAAGAAAGGTTTGGCCGAGTGGGCCACCGGCACCCGCCAATTCTGGGACGTGCCGTATCTCACGATTGACCCGAATGACATCGGACGCCAATACCGGGAGGTCATCCGGGTCAACGGCCAATCGGGGAAGGGCGGCGTGGCGTACCTTCTGGAAAGCGAATTCGGGATTCTCCTGCCGAAAGAGATGCAGCGCGAGTTCGGGCCCATTGCCAACGATGAGGTGGACCGGTTGGGCCGCGAAGTCAGCGGCGCGGAGCTCAAAATCATGTTCTGGCGCGAATATATCGAGCGCCAGACCCCGTGGCAGTTGCAGGGTTTTGAAACCGAAAGCCGCGACGGAACCGTCCGCTGCCGCGCCCGATTATTGCGCAACGGGGATGAGGTCGAGTTGAAGGGGGAGGGCAACGGTCCGCTGGCGGCCCTGGTCCATGGCTTCGGGGTGGCCGGGGTTCCGAAATTCGAAATTGCGAGTTACAGCGAGCACGCGCTGAGCGAGGGCGAGGAAGCCACGGCGATTGCCTACATCCAGGTCAAGGACCGGGCAGGGCAGGCCCGCTGGGGGGCCGGGGTGGACACCAATATCGAGCTGGCCTCCGTGCGCGCGGTGCTGAGCGCGCTCAATCGCCTGCCCTGAAGCAAGAGCGAATTCCGCGTCTGGGGCTGGGGATGCAGCCTCTGCTTTCCCTGTTTTCCAAGGTGGCGCCCCCGGTCCCCCGGGCCGCGCCCTTTTGTTACCGTGGCGTTGACGTGCCCCGCCGTGAGTGCGCGCAACGTCCCGGCTTTCTCCCCTGGCCAGCCGGCTCCGCGGCCTCGCCAACTCGTTTGCGACAATCACGAATGACAAATCCTCAACGTTCAATTTCAAATGGGCGGGCCTCCCTCCGAGGGTAAACACCCACTAGCCCGTAACGGACGCCAATTTTAATCTGTTTGCGAAAAGATATTTTATGGCAGAAGGAACAGAAAAGCCCAAAAGCAAACGCAAAGCGAGCGGCGGGTTCATGAAACCCGTGCAACCTGATGAAGCATTGGCGGCCGTGATCGGTGCCGAGCCGGTGCCGCGCACTCAGATGATTGCGCGCATCTGGGAATATATCCGCAGTCACAACCTCCAAGACCCCAACCAGAAAACCCGCATCAATGCCGACGAGAAGCTGAAAGCGGTGTTCGACGGACGGGATAGCGTCACCATGTTTGAAATGACCAGTCTCATCTTCAAACACGTGAAGTGATGATTTGTTCCGAACGGGCAGGAGTGTTCCGCTAACAAATCCAGGCGGACCGGCCTGCCCGCGACACGGTTCAAAATCCTTCAAACAGCTTCACCAGCCGGTGGCTCACAAACCGCCGGTCGGAGGGCTCATCGGCGGCTTGCGATGCCTCTCGATTCGAACCGTGGACTTCTCCTGCGCTTCGCCGTCACATTGGTCATGGTGGCGAAGGAAGTTCTCCCGCCCATCCCCGGATCCGGTCGCAAGCTTCTTGGAAATAGTCTTTGAATGGGTCCAGCCAAATGATCCTGCTGTCTCTCTTAAACCAGGTGAGTTGCCCTTTCGCGAACTGGCGGATGGCGGTTCCAAGCTGCAGGCGCAGGTTGTCGAGGGTGCCCAGCTCGCCGCGGAGATATCTCGTTATATAGCGGTACTCCAACCCGAGTTTGTCGAGCCTGAGGTCGGGTACCCCGCGGGAGCGGAGTCCCGCGACCTCCTCGATCATTCCATTGGCCAAGCGCTCGCGGAGCCGTTTTTCAATTCTTTCTTCGAGGATTCCGAGTGGCCAGGTCAACCCCAGTTGCAGGCAGTTGTATCGCGGGCAGCTTTTGTGGGCTGCGGATTGAGCATAGCCGGCCGAGGCAATCTCGATTGCCCGTATGAGCCGCCGCGGGTTGTTCTTATCGATGCGGGTGGCGGCATCCGGGTCGCACTTTTCCAGCCTTGCGGCCAATTCAGCGAGCGACAGGCTCTCGAGTTCCACGCGCAGTGGGCCGTTCGGGGGGACATCCACCAATTGATACCCTTCGACCACAGCGCTGACGTATAAACCGGTTCCGCCAACGAGCAGGGGCGTTTTGCCGGCTCCGGCAATGGAGTCGATGGCGCTGTAGGCGGCCCGCTGGTACTGTGCCAATGTGAAATACTCAGACAAATCGGCGACGTCTATGAGGTGGTGTTTTACGGTCCCAGCCTGGGCCGGGGTTATCTTCCCAGTGCCAAGGTCCAGGCCTCGATACACCTGGCGGGAATCGGCGGAGACGACTTCGCCGTCGAGGTGTCTTGCCAGGCGAATGCCGAGATCGCTCTTTCCGGAGGCATTGGTCCCGAGGATGACGACAAGCTTCTGCATGCTCAGTGGGTGCGCCGGCTTTTGTTGGCGCTGGCCGAATAGGGCACAAGCGAACCATTGCGGGCTAAATTCCGCGGTCTGCCACTCGGTCTTAGATTTGTTTGCTCGGGTTTCACGAGGTCCGGCGCTTCGCCAGCAGAATCTTGAGGTGAGGTTTACAATGGTTTGAGGCGGAGCGCACGATTTTTCGGGGGCGGTGACCGTCCACACGTCTGGTGCAAGCCCACCCCAAAGGGCGGAACAAGTGGATCCGTTCCACGTATCCCAATCTAAAAAAGCGCCCTGGCCGAAAATCTGGAGGCAGAGCGGGGGCGTTGCGGGAGGAGCAGCGGCGGGACGCCGCGGCCACGTTGGTGGCGCGATACGACACTCACTGCCCACCATTGCTCCCGAGATCCGCCTTTACACACGGGGAAAACACCCTGATGTTGGGGCCATGAAGTCACTGGCTGTGATGCTCTTGATTCTGGCGCTGGGCGGCGTTTCTGGGTCGCTCGCGCAGGCGGAAACCAAAACCAGTTCGCTCACGGCCCACGCTTTCGGGAACTCCAAAACGCCCGGGGTCGAACTGGCGCAGACGATTTCCCTGATAACGGGCGTGGCGATCTCGCCCCTTCTGGGGGCCAGTGCGGTCGGCGCCTGGATGTACTTTGAGGCAAAAACCCAGGAGCAGCGCGCGCGGTTGCCCTGGTTCGCCCAACCCTGGTTTTGGGTGACGGGATTGATCCTCGTGACTGCCTGTTTCCTGAAAGACACGGTAGGAATCACGTTGCCGACGGTGCTGAAGAAGCCCCTGGACGTGGCGGATACGGTGGAGCATAAAATCAGCGGTTTGGTGGCGACCGGTGCCTTTGTCCCGCTCGTGGTGCCGATCTTCAAGGCTGCCGCGCCGGAGGCCGGCCTGCTCAGCGAGGCGGGCTTTGCCACCATCGACCTGAGCTGGCTGTACAACCTGATCATGGTGCCGGTTTCCATGGCTGCTTTTTTCATCGTTTTTCTCGCTTCGAACGCGATCAATATTCTGATCTTGATCAGTCCCTTCTCGACCGTGGACGCGGCCTTGAAGGGCTTTCGGCTGCTGGTGCTCTCCAGTGTGGCGGCCACGGCGTTGGTAAATCCATGGCTGGGGGCAGCCTGGGCGATGGTCATCATTGTGATCGCCTATTTCATCGCCGGTTGGTCTTTCAGGTTGTCGCATTTTGGCGCTGTGTTTGTATGGGATTTTGTGACGCTGCGCCGAAACCGTTTCTCCCCCGGTCCGGAGGGCAATAAAGTCTTCCTGGCGCGCAAAACCGAGCAAGCCCCGGCGCGCAGTTACGGGCGCCTTTATCGTGAGCAAGACCGGCTGGTGCTGAGGTATCGTCCATGGCTGGCTGGCCCGCCGCGCGCGCTCAGTCTGACAGCGGGCGAATATGCCGTTGGGCACGGTCTGGTTTATTCAGAGATTTCCCGCCTCGAAGGCGGGAATCTGCATCCGGCGGTTTTGCTGCCGCCTCGCTACCGCGGACATGAGCAAAAACTGGCCGAAATCTACCACCTTGCAGGCGTGCGGGAAGTCGGCTTCCGGGCGGCTCTGAGATGGCTGAGACAGGCGCTTGGTTTCAGGGCCCAACCATCCGCTTTGCCGCCGGCAGCCCCGGCTTGAGGACCCGCAAGCTCCGGCGGAAATGAAATATGAGCAAAACGTTGTTCGAGAAAATCATCGCGCGGGAGATTCCCGCGCAAATCGTCTATGAAGACGACCTGGTGTTGGCATTCCATGACGTCAAACCGCAGGCGCCAGTCCACGTCTTGATCATTCCCAAGAAACCCATACCTCGCGTTGCCGAGGCCCAACCCGAAGACCACCAGGTGCTGGGGCATTTGTTGATCAAAGCGGGAGAAGTTGCCAGGCAACTTGGCCTGGGTACCTCAGGCTTTCGACTGGTGTTTAACAATGGACCGGATGCAGGCGAAGCGGTCCCGCACCTGCATTGCCACATCATCGGCGGGCGGGCGATGAACTGGCCTCCCGGCTGAGCCGGAGCGGCGGGCTGTCCGCGCTGGGTTGGGGCCAGCGGCGTCGCCCCAGGCAACCCGCCCCAACCACACCAGCGCGCCGCCGGCCCGCGTTGCTGCTGAACTGGTTTTCAGATTTCAGCCATCGTGCGCTTGTGGCGGTTTTCAAAGCGTTTGCCGGGATTTCTTGAAGGTGAAAGTGCCGCTCACAAATCTCGAGCTTGACGTGTGGCCGCTTTCCACGTGAAATACTCACGCTGGGTTAATCGTTGTTGTTGCCAGGGAAAATAGACCAACAAGAATTCGGAAGATACAGGTGATTTGGAGTAGCAGATGGGCTGGTTTGAACGAGATAAAGAAAGGGAACGGTTTTACCTCCTGCCGGGAATGGGCGGGAGAGCGTATCGTCGCAAGCAAAACATCATATTCGTTTGGTCGGTGATCGCCGGCCTGCTTGTTTCCAGTCTCTTCGGCTGGCTTTTGTTCCACCTCTCCCAACGGTAGGCCTTTAACAGAAGCCTGGCAGCCAACGGCTGGCCACCCTGGCGACCAGCGCGAATGATCATGGATTGGGGCGCTAATCCACGGCTTGCAGGCACCCCCGTTCACCCAAATAAGTCCAACTGAGGCGGTGGTGCCAGACTCTTCAACTTCTCCCGGTCCTGCTGCCGTCGGTTGAACTGGCGCACGTTCCCCTCCGGGGTCAACTCCGATTCCTCCAGGTTGCGCAGGATTTCCTTCGCCCGCTGCAATACCGGACCCGGCACCCCTGCCAACCGCGCCACCTGGATCCCGTAGCTTTTATCCGTCCCACCTTCCACGATTTTCCGCAGGAACACGATTTGGTCGTGCCACTCCCGCACCGCAATGTTGAAATTCTTGATCCGCGGAAACCGCCCCGCCAACTCCGTTAATTCGTGGTAATGGGTGGCAAACAAGGTTTTTGCCCCAACCTGGTTGTGCAGATGTTCCACGATGGACCAGGCAAGGCTCAACCCGTCGAAGGTGCTGGTGCCGCGGCCAATTTCATCGAGCACCACCAGGCTCCGGGACGTTGCATTGTTCAGGATGTTCGCCGTCTCGCACATTTCGACCATGAAGGTTGATTGCCCGCGCGCCAGGTCATCGCTCGCCCCGATCCGGGTGAAAATGCGGTCCACCAGGTCCACTCGCGCTTCGCTGGCGGGAATGAATGACCCCGTGTGGGCCAGCAGCGTCAGCAGCGCAGCCTGTCTGATGTAAGTGCTCTTGCCCGCCATGTTGGGACCCGTGATCAGCGCAATTTGGGTCGTGGCGTCCAGCACGATGTCATTGGGCACAAATCGCTCACCTGACAGGTTCTGTTCCAACACCGGGTGACGCCCGTCCCGAATATTCAGGACCCCCTCCTCCCGCACTGTCGGACGACAATATTGGAACAACCGCGCCACCTCCGCAAACGAGGCCAGGACGTCCAACTGGGACAGCGCCGAGGCGGTCTTTTGCAGCACCCCCAGGTGGCTTAGCACCGCTTCCCGCAGACGCTGGAACAGTTCATACTCCAATTTCATGCCCCGTTCTTCGGCCCCGAGGATCTTTCCCTCCATCGATTTCAACTCGGGGGTGATGAACCGCTCCCCGTTGGCAATTGTCTGCTTGCGAATGTAATCTGCCGGCACTTTGTCCAGGTGTGTGCGGGTAATCTCAATGTAATAACCAAACACCGAGTTGAACCGGACCTTCAGCGAGGGAATGCCGGTGCGCGCGATCTCGTCCTGTTGCAGCCTGGCGATCCAATCTTTCCCGCCGCGCATCGCCGCGCGTAATTCATCCAGGCCGGCATCGAATCCATCGCGGAAAAGCCCTCCCTCCTTTAATGCCAGGGGCGGTTCATCCACAATCGCCGCCGCGATCTGCGTTCTTAAACCCGGGCACTCCGTGATCTCTGCCATCAACCGGCCGAGCAGGGAATCGCCGGGAGCACCCGCCGGCTGTTCCAAAGCCGGAAACTCGCGCAATCCATCAGCTGCGGCCGGTCTGCGGGCCAGCGCCTCCCCCAGCACCCCTTTAACGGCCGGCAGTTGCTCCAATCCCGCCCGCAAGGACGCCATGTCTCGGGCGTTGCCATTGCCCGCGCTCAAGCGGCCCACCGTCCGTTCCAAATCGCGCACCTGCCGCAGTCCCGCCCGAAGCTTCTCAAGCGTCTCCGCGTCACCGAGCAACATCTGCACCGCGTCCTGCCGGCGCCCAATCGGTTCCGCCGTGGACAGCGGTTGTGATAACCAGTCGCGCAGCCGGCGCGCCCCCATCGGCGTCACGGTTCGGTTTAAAGCCCCGAACAGCGTCGCCTCCCGGGGGGCATCGTGATGCAGCGGTTCCAGCACCTCCAGGTGTCGTAACGTCGTGAAATCCAGCGCCAGATAATCCGTCCGCTGATAAAACGAGATGAGGGTCAGACCGGAGATATCACGCCGTAAATGTTGGGAAAGATAGTGCAACACCGCCCCCGCCGCACCCATCGCCAGCATCCGGTCCTTCAAGCCGAAACCATCCAGCGAACTCACCTTGAAATGATCGCGGATTGTGAACACTGCCGTCTCCGGCGCAAAAACCCAATCCTCGTAGCCGTTCAACACCCAGCCGAAAGACGACTCCCCGCCCTGGGTAGCGTCGGCGTCCCCGGTTGCGGGTTCGGAGGGCGTCTCGCCCTCCCCTCTGAGCGGTTCCTTCTCCCGCCGCCGCCGCCCCGTTCGCAGCAACTCCCGCAACCCGCACGCCTCCCCGGGACAGATGATCTCCGCGGGACGCACCCGCTGCAACTCCGTGAGCAGGGCGTCATCCCCGGTCAACTCTGTGCTCCTGAATTCGCCTGTGGTCAGGTCGGCAAACGCCAATCCGAAGCCACCGCCCGCCTCGTACACCGCCCCCAAAAAATTGTTCCGTTCCGACACCAGCATCCGCTCATCGAAATGCGTCCCCGGACTCAATATCTGAGTCACCTCCCGCTTTACCAACTGTCCTTTCCTGGCGTCCTCGACCTGGTCGCAAATCGCCACCTTGCGGCCCGATTTCAGCAGTTTCCCGATGTAAGCATTGGCGGCGTGGAACGGGATCCCGCACATCGGGACCGCCCCGCGGCGTGTCAGCGCCACATTTAGCAACTGCGCACCGTCCCGGGCATCCTCGAAGAACATCTCGTAAAAATCGCCCAACCGGAACATGAGCAGCGCCCCGGCGGGCAACTCGCTCTTGATCCGTCGATACTGCGCCATCATCGGCGTTAGTTGGGTTTCGGCAGACATGCTTTCGCACGATATTCAGGAAGCGGACAAAGGTCGAAATCAAATTTGATTCTTCCCCTTGGGGCAGCGCTCCCCGGCTGCGAGTCCCCGAACCGTTCCGGGGCGTTCTGCGGCGCACTCTTGTCCGTTCGGACCGGGAGGGCGAGACGCCCCTCTCCGGACTTGCAGGCGAGGACGACTGCGCCACCCTGCGGCTAACAAAAAAACCCGTGGCTTGGGCCACGGGTTTTTTTGAGAAATCCTATTGGCTAGGCGCCGTTGTCCCCGATGGCTTCCACAGGGCAGCCTTCCTTGGCTTCCTTGCAACGGGTTTCTTCTTCCGGGCTCGCCGGTTGTTTGAAGACATAGCTGTAACCGCCATCTTCATTGCGCTGGAAGTTATCCGGCGCCGTTTCCCGGCACAGATCACAGTCAATGCATTGGTTATCTACGTAATATTTTCCAGGAACGTTTTCAGGATATTTGTTTGCGACATCAGCCATAAAATTGCCTATCTTTAGCTTGCAATATGAATGCCTGCCTAGCCCAAGGCAAGCGCATTTTGCCCGAAAAATAATTCACGGGCGGAGTGCCTGCTTCTATCCGCTTTCATTTTTCCCCGGCTTCGGCACTATCGGGGAGGTATGAACGAAACCATTTTGGGACAGGACCTGAACCGGCGCAGTTTTCTCAAATTCTCCACGGCGGGGTTGGCGGCCGCCTCGGTCGCCGGTGTAACTGGAATCTCGAATAGCGCGGCTTCGGAGTTGCTGCCGTTAAAGAGCGGCGAGTTTATTCAAAAAGGCGCCGTTGTCCTGTTCCAGGGGGACTCGATTACGGACGCCGGGAGGAGCCGCGAAACAGCGGATGTGCCGAACCAGCAGCCCGGGCTGGGCAATGGCTATGCCTGGCTGACCGCCGCCCAAATCCTGGTGGACCGGCCGGGCGCAGGGGTCAAAGTCTTCAGCCGTGGCATCAGCGGCAACAAAGTGTTTCAACTGGCGGAGCGTTGGGAAACCGATTGCCTGGTGTTGAAGCCGGACGTGCTCAGCATTCTCATCGGCGTGAATGACTTTTGGCACATGCTCGATGGTAAGTACCAGGGCACGGTGGAAATCTACGAGAAAGACTACCGCGCTCTGCTCGAGCGTACGCGCAAGGCTCTCCCGAAATCCCGGCTGCTGATTTGCGAGCCCTTTGTGCTGCGGTGCGGCGCGGTGAACGAAAAGTGGTTTCCCGCCTTCGATCAGTACCGCGCCGCCGCCCAAAGGCTGGCCGTGGCTTTTAAGGCTTCATTCGTTCCCTTCCAGGCGATGTTTGATGAGGCCGTGCGGTATGCTCCTCCGGAGCACTGGGCCAAGGATGGCGTCCATCCCTCGCCGGCCGGGGCTGCGCTCATGGCACACTACTGGCTGCGGGTCGCGTCGAGGGCGTAGCGCTATTTCATCAGCGTCGGAACATCACCCAGCGCCATGGGGATGTCCCCGGCATCCACGGATTCATCCGCCGGATCAGGCGGTCCCCGCGCCGCCCCGGTTTAATTAAACGCCAGGCCGCGGCGGACGTAGGTTGGCACATCCAGATCCTCGCCCTTGTGCAAGGTGGGTTCGCTCTTTTCAAAGCGGCCTTTCGAAACTATGTCGAGGGACAATTGGGCTTGCCGCAGCTTGGTCGTCGATTGGCCGGCCCTGGGTTGGGGCCGGTCCTGGCCGCGCACAAAGGTCAACCGATCGGGCGTGAGCGCCGGGTTGGAGGGGAAAAAATCCTGACTGATCCGGGGCACCGTGCTGAGCGCCGGCGCTTTGCCGGATTCGGGAACGGGTGTGGGGTTCTCCACCTCGCCCGATTCAGTCTTGTGAGAGACCAGCAAGGTCACCGACAGACGGTCTTTGAAGTCATCTCCAATGGCGGCGCCCATGATAATCTGGGCGCTGGAGTAACGGCCGGAAACTTCCGACATCACCCGGTTGACCTCGGCCATGGTGAGGTCCGGCCCGGCGATGAGGCTGATCAGGGCCGTGGCCGCCTCCCCGGCGGAATCGGACTCCACGAGAATGGGATGGGTAAAGAGGTTTCGCAGGACGGTTTCCACGCGGTTGGCTCCGGTCGCTTCGGCTACGGCAAAACAGCATTCGCTTTGGCTTTCCCGCAGGACCGCCGCGAGATCGGCGAAATGAATTTCGATAAGCCCCTTGTGCATGAGCAAGCGCCAAACACCCCGGAGGGCGTCCGCGAGCAGGCCATTCGTGAGACGAAAGGTGTCAAGCAGGGTGGTGCGGTTGTCAATGAGCTTGAACACATGCTGGTTTGGCAGGCAAACCACACCATCGGCGATGCCCTTCAGTTCCGCCAGGCTCTCGCGCGCGAATCGCTGGCGTCGAGTGCCCTCGCAAAGAAAGGGAGAAAACACAAAGCACAGGACCAGGGCCCCGGACTCTTTGGCTGCCCGGGCGAGAATGGGTGTCACGCCGCTGCCGACCCCACCACCCAGCCCCGCCACCAGAAAGACAACATCCTGACCGTGGCACAGCGCGCGCGCCCGCTCCACCTGGTCTTCCACCAGGGCCCGGCCACGCTCAGGATCACCACCGGTGCCCATTCCCTTGAACGGACCGGTTCCCAGCTGGATTCTTTCCGGCGCGGTGGCCCTGTTCAATGACTCGCCATCGACGTCCACGGCGGTGAAAACATCCAAAGGGATTTCAGCTCCAGAGAGCTGTGCCAGGACATTGAGACCAGCGTTGCCAATGCCAAATATCCTGATCTTGAGCCCTGGCGCGGTGGCGCCGGGGGGGGGGAGTGGTGGCGTTTCGTTCATAGGATCCTGGATGCGCTGGGGGTTAACCTCGTTTGAAAAACTGGCCGAAAGTATCTTTAAGCCCCTGCTTGATGGAGGCCCGGGCGGATCGGCGGCGCTGCTGGAATGAACCGAATTTCACCAGGCCGATGGCCGTCGCAAATTCCGGTTGGTCAAGAGCGGACTTTAATCCGCTGATCGAATTGGTTTTGCCGATGGATACAGGAACCTGGAAAACCCGCTCCGCCAGTTGCGCCAACAGGGGAGTGCGCGCGCAGCCGCCGCATAGGAAGACGCCCGCCCGCACATACTTCAGCGCGTCGGCCTGCTCCAGGTCCTGGAGAATAAGCTGGAAAATCTCCTCCAGCCGCACCGACATGATCATGCGCAGATGTTCGAGATTAAGCGTCTTGGAAGGCGTGGCCAGCTCGGTGTTAAGGGTGACCGTCAGCCCGCGGGCTGAATCCTCCAGGAGGGACGCGCCGTGCTCGATTTTCACCTGCTCAGCCCGGCTCAGGCGCAGCTTCAAACCATACGCCAGGTCGTTGGAGACATGATCCCCGCCGACCGCCAGCACGCCGGTATGTTTGATGATGCCGTTGGCATACACCACATACTCAGTCGTTCCGCCGCCAATATCGATGATCAATGAGCCCAGTTCTTTCTGCTCGTTGCTGAGCAGCGCCAGAGCCGAGGCCAGGCCGTTGAACACGATGTCTTCCACCTCCACCTGGAGCCCTTTCACGGTGCGGATCGCGTTCTGCAGGCGATTCAAATTCCCATGCACCACATGGACGTCCACCTCCACCCGGGCGCCGAGCATTCCGACCGGATTGGTGATGCCGGATTGATCGTCCACCGTGAAATGCTGGCGGATGGCGCAGACTACATGGTTTTGCGCGGGGAGGTTGATCGCCTTCGCGTTCTTGATGACATCCTTGACGTCCTGCTCCGTGATTTCGCGATCGGCCGAAACAATGGGATGCACGCCGCGGTTGTTGAATCCGCGCAGGTGCCCGCCGGTCACCCCCAGATACACACTCCGGATTTCCACGTCGGCCATCTGCTCGGCTTCCACGATGGCCTGGCGGACGGCCTCTTCCGCCAATGACGCATCCACGATTTCGCCCTTGCGAACGCCGCCCGAGCGGGCCTGCCCGAGGCCCACGATATTCAGCGCGCCCTCGCCGCCAATATCGCCGACCACCGCGCAGACCTTTGAAGTGCCGATTTCCAGCCCCACGATGATGTTGTCAGGGTCAGACATGCTTTTTTTTGTTGCGTAAGGGTTTGGGTAGCTTCGGAGATACCACCGGAACCGTGCTGGCCTCAAGCCAGCGGGCCGGGATATTGTTAGTAACCGCCAGGTCCAAAGTCGCAATGGCTTTGTTGGATTTTTGGCCTAATTCAAAAATCTCGCGCCAACGGCGAAGCTGCTGGTCCAGGCCGGCCAGGCCAAACGTGATTTCACTGCCCTGGCCGGTCGTCACGCCGAGCACCTCGGGGCCTGAAACATCGATTCGTTTGAGGTCCACGAGGCCTGCCATGGATGATTCGCTGAACGCGCGCACCAACTCCAGCGCCGCGCGGACCTGGGGCGATTCAACCCTTTTGCCGGCCTGCAGATCGTTCGGGTTTAGTCCGGAGATGATCGGCAGCGATTGGTCACCGAGTTGCGCGGGTGGCACGGTGCAGTAGCGCGGGTCCAGCGGCAGCATCATGTAGCCTTCGGCGTCCAGGTGATAGACGCCAATTTCGATGCCACCTCCGGGCTTGGGACGCGGCACATTCACTTGAGCCGCCGGCTCGCGTTCCGAAACCCGGATCCGCAGCGTGTTGGGCAGGATACGTTCCACCGAGGCAGACTGCACCGCCGGGTTCAGTTCGAGTTCGCGTTTGACCCGGCCAAGGTCGAGTTCCATCAGGTTTTCGCCAGTCTTCACTCCCGACCAGCGGCGCAGTTGGTCGGCCATGATGATGCCATCGGTCTGGACATCCACCTGGCGAATCTGGAAAGCGGGATTGTTGTAAACCATCTCGTTCAAAGCCCACTCGCCGCCCTTGAACAGCAGAAATGCGCCCGCGCCCACGGCGAACAGGACCGCCAGCCCCAGCGCCACCATGCGCGTGCGCGCGGATCGCGCCTTGTCCGAACGCAACTTCACGTCCAGGACATGCTCGCGCACAAACCGGCGATTCCGGGGTTTTCGCTTGAGCCAATTAAACATGTTGCGATGGGGTTGAGCGGTTGTGGTGAAGGGCCATCAGCACCATTCTTTCGCAAAGATCCGGGTAGGCAATGCCGGAGGCGGCGGCGGCCTTGGGCAGCAGGCTCGTTTCGGTCATGCCGGGCAGGGTATTTATTTCCAGCACAAAGGGCTCGCCGGAGGCCCGGACCATCACGTCCACGCGGGCATAATCCCGCGCGCCCACGGCCTGGAAAGCCTGCAGACCGGCCGTCTGGATGCAGAGGGTGGTGGCCGCATCGAATGGCGCCGGGCAAAGGTATTCGGTGGCCCCTGCGGTATATTTGGTCTGGTAATCGTAAACGCCGGTTTTGGGACGCACCTCGACCACGGGCAGCGGTTGACCGTCGAGGATGCCCACCGTGGTTTCCCGGCCCACAATGCGCTCCTCCATGAGCACTTGCGTATCGTAGCGCAAAGCCTCCGCGAGGGCGCCGCTCCAGTCGGACACGCGATCCACGAACTGCAAGCCCACGCTGGAACCCTGCCGCACCGGTTTTAGAATGACCGGCGGGTGCCAGCCCATGGGCCAGCTTGCGGCTGGGGAGTCGATCAGCGCACTGCGCGGGGTGGGCACGCCGGCCTGGATCAGCCGCTCCTTCGTGAGGTGCTTGTCGAAGCCGATGCGGCTGGCCTCCGCATCGCACCCCGTGTAAGGCACGCCCAACTCATCGAGACGGCTCTGCACGGTGCCATCCTCCCCATACGTGCCGTGCAAGGCCAGGAACACCACCTCGGTTCCCGAAGGCAGATGCCAATCGGGCTCGCGCGGGTCCACCTGGCTGACCTGGTGTCCCAAGCTGGCCAGGGCGGCTGCCACCGCCGCTCCAGATCGCAGCGAAACCTCGCGCTCCGCGCTCGGCCCGCCCAACATGACCGTGATTTTCAGAATCTTTCGCCCCGTGTTCATGCGCCTAAGAACTGCACTTCAGTTTCGAGTTCGATACCGCGTTCCTGCCGGGCTTTCGCCCGGATCAGTTCGATTAAATCCAGAATATCCCGGGCGGTGGCTTGCCCATCGGTTACCAGGAAATTCCCGTGCTCAAGTGAGACCCGGGCGCCGCCGACACGCGCGCCTTTCAGGCCGAGGTCATCAATCAGTTTGCCGGCCGGCACCGCTGCCGGGTTCTTGAACATGCAGCCAGCGCTTGGTGCCGCGGGCTGGGATGCCCAGCGCTTCCGGTTGAAATCGCTCATGCGTTGTTCAATTTCCTCCCGGTTTCCAGGGGTTCCCAGGAAGCGGGCGGAGACGGCCACTCCCCGGCGCAGGGCCTCGCAGCTCCGGTAGCCCACGTTCATCTGCGCGGGAATCAACTCCTGAACGTCCCCCTGCGGTCCCATCAGGCGCACTGACTGCACCAACTCAAAAGTCGCGCCGCCCATCGCGCCCGCGTTCATGCGCAATGCCCCGCCCACACTGCCAGGGATGCCCTCCAGGAATTCAAAGCCGGCAAGGCCCTGACGACGGGCTTCCACCGCCAATGTTTTCAGCCGCGCACCCGCGCCGCAAAGCACCCGGCACCCGTCGAATTCGATCCGGCACAAATCGGGCTGTGCCAGGCAAATCACCACTCCGCGATACCCGGCATCTGAAACCAGCAGGTTCGAGCCGCGGCCCAGCGTGAATACCGGCAGGCTGGCCTCGGCGCAGAAACGCAGCACCTGCGCCAGGTCCGCTTCATCCGCCGGTTCAACATATAAATCGGACGGCCCGCCGACGCGCAGGGTGGTGTGCCGCGCCAGCGGTTCGTTGGCGCGCAACAAGGTGCGGCGGGAAACGCGTTCCGCCAATCGATCAAGCAGGCTGGCAGGGTTGCTCATGGCGTTCGCGCCCCCGTGGTCAGGAGTTGGCGGTGGGGATTTTCACCACCCTGTGGCGCTGAATCCCGAATCGGCTCACGGAGCGCCTGCCCGGCCGCGCGCAGGATGGTCTCGGCGATCTGCCGGGCTGCATTGGGACGATGCCATTGGGCCAGGCTGTTGCGCATGCCCTGGGACAAGCCGGGGTTGGTTAGGGTACGTTCCACCAGCGATGCCAGGGCGCGCGGGTCCGCCGTGGTTTGTCTGCACACCAGGGCTGCGCCGGTGCTTTCGTAAGCCTTGGCATTGTGCCACTGGTGGTCGTCTGTGGCGGCGGGGAAGGGGACGAGTATTGAAGGCACCCGCATGGCCGCCAGTTCAGCGAGCGAAGACGCTCCTGAGCGGCTGATGGCCAGGTCCGCCGCGCCCAAGGCAAACTCCATCTCGGCAAGGAAGGGGAGTACCAAGGCGGGCAGGTTCTGCGCCGCGTAGGCCTGTTTGACTTTGCCGGTGTCGTTGACGCCGGTGAGGTGCAGGAATTGAGCATCCGGCAGGGCTTGCTTTAGCTGCGGCAACGCGGCCAGCACAAGCTGATTAAGACCGGCAGCGCCCTGGCTTCCGCCGGTGATCAGCACGGTGGGCCGTTGGGCTGCCAGTCCCAGCCGGAGGCGGGCCTCCGCTGGCTTCATCACCTGGAATTGCGGACGCACCGGCGTGCCGGTGAGTTCACCATGGCGGGCGTGCATACGCGGGAGGCTCCCCGGGAAGCCCACAAACGCCCGGTCCACAATCCACGAAAGCCAGCGATTGGCGCGTCCTGGAATGGTGTTGGATTCGTGCAGAAAGACAGCGGCACCCAGAAATTTGGCGGCCAGGATGGGCGGTGCGCTGGTGAAGCCGCCCATGGCCAGGGCGGCGCACGGACGCTCACGCTTGAAGAGCCTGCGCGACGCGCGAAGACTGGCCAGGAAGCCGCGGAGGAAGGCCAGTTCGCCGCCACGAGTCAAACCAACCGCCGGGAGGGTGACTACCTCGATCCCCGCCGCCTGTTGCGCGGCGGCCTG
>JBBQYD010000064.1:0-15672 GCA_038209025.1 Verrucomicrobiota bacterium
CTTCACCCACGTTGCCGCTGGATCGCCTGGGGTCGGTGGATCGCCGGGTGTTGGGGGCCACGGTGATCCTGGTTGTGGGGACGGCGGCGGCGCTGGTTTGGAAGTTCCCCGGAATCGACCGCAGCGGGGCGGCTTTGAAATTCCAGCAAACCAGCGCGGAAACCGCCCTGAATGAAATCTCGGCCTTGATTGGCCTGCCCCAGGAGCCGCTTTGGGTTATTGCCAAAGGCACCACGGAGGCGGAGGTTTGCCAGCAGCTCAAGCAGGCGGAGAAAACCCTCGACCAGGCGCAATCCCGGGGCGACATCGCCGGGTCCATGCTCCCGGTGGCACTGTGGCCGAACGAACCCTGGCAAACGGTGAACCAGGCAACCGCACGGGAACTTGGCCGCCAGGGCCCGGGGCTGCGGGAGGCCGCCCGGGAAGCCGGCTTTTCCCGCGATGCCTTGCTGCTCACGGACGAACTCCTGCTTGCCTGGGAGCGGCTGGGGAGGGCCGGAACTCCCGCGTGGCCCACCAACCGGGTGAGCCAATGGATGCTCAAACGTTTCGCCGCCCGGTCAACCGGCCATTGGCTGGCCCTGGGGCTGGTCTATCCCTCGACCAACCGGCTGGCAAACGCTTCACTGGGCGCGATTTCGAAGGACCTTCAGGCCCACCAGGTGCTGCTGTCCGGCTGGCCGCTGCTGGGCAGTTCAACGCTGGAGCGGCTGAAACACCGGTGGTGGCTCATCGTTACGCCCATGGTGCTGCTGGTGCTGCTTTCGCTTTGGTTAGCCTTTCGCCGGGTGACCGAAGTGCTGCTGAGCATTGCGGTGCTGCTGCTGAGCGGGCTTGGGCTGCTGGCGGTGATGGGTCTCGCCGGCTGGTCCTGGAATTTGCTCAACCTGATGGCGGTGCCCCTGGTGTTAGGCACGGGGGTGGATTACGGGGTTTTCATTCAACTCGGCCTGCGCCGGGAGGGCGGGGATGCGCGGCAAGTGCACCGATCCATCGGCCGGGCGCTGCTGTTGTGCGGCGGCACAGCCATCACGGGGTTTGGGGCGCTCGCCTGGTCCGGCAATATCGGCATGGCGAGCCTGGGCAAGGTTTGCGCCGTGGGCATCGCCTTGAACATGCTGATTTCCATCTTCCTGCTGCCCGGTTGGTGGTTGATGGCCCACGCGCAAAGCGCTGGGGCCCGGATCACGGGACCCTCGACATTCTATCAACCCCGGCTCTGGCGGGCGGGCTTGATCCTGGCCCGCGTGGTTCCGGGGTTCGTCTTGCGCTGGGGTTTTCTCGCGGTGGTGGAGATTTACCGGCTGGCAAACCGGAGGCGGCGCGAGGTCGTCGTCCAGAACCTGATGCCCGCGGTGGCTAACGACCGGGCGGCGGCTGAGCAAACAGCCCGCCGGCTTTATCGGCGGTTTGCCATCAAGTTGCTGGACCTCTGGCGCTTTGAAAACGGGATCCGGCCGAACGTGGCGATGGTCGGGGACGATCCGCTGGCCGGGCTGCAGGCCGCCCAGCGCCGCGGCTGTGGTTCGCTCCTGGTCATGCCCCACCTGGGGAACTGGGAGGTGGGCGCGGCGTTGCTCAGCGAGCATGACATTCGGCTGGTGGTGCTCACCCAGGTCGAACCGGGCCAGGGGTTGACGGAAATGCGCAGCGCCTCCCGCCGCCATTGGGGGGTGGAAACGGTCGTGATCGGGACCGATGCTTTTGCCTTTATCGAAATTCTCCGGCGGTTGCAGGATGGCGCCGCCGTCGCGCTGTTGATGGATCGTCCGCACCCTTCCAGTGCGGTTGAAGTGCAGCTCTTCGGCCGCCCATTCATGGCTTCGGTCGCCCCGGCGGAGTTGGCGCGCGCCTCGGGTTGCGCGGTTTTCGGAGTGACCGTGGTTCGGAACGGCCAGGGCTACCAGGCAACAATCCTTCCCGAGTTTCACTATGACCGAAGAAAACTGGGCGACCGCCAGGCGCGGCGGGAGTTCATGCAAACTATCATGGCAACCTTTGAACCTGAAATCCGGCGGGACCTGGATCAATGGTATCATTTTGTGCCACTCTGGCCGGAGGACAACAAACCAGGCATGAGCCGGGGGAAACCTTGATGCGCTTTTTGATCATTATGAAAAACGTCACTAAACAGGTTGTCCTGGCGGTGTTGCTAGCCGCTACCGGCAGGGCCGCGGAATCCGGCTCATCAGCCATGCTCGACGCCTGGTTCACAGCGCAGGCGGGCCTGCACACGTGGTCCGCCGAGGTCGTCCAAACTCGGGCCATCAAAACCTTTTCCCACCCGCTCATTTCGACGGGCAGGGTGTGGGCCGTCATACCGGATCAATTCCGCTGGGAAATCGGTCAGCCTCCCCAAACGATCGCCATCCGCCAGCCAACTCAATTGCTGCTGCACTATCCAAAACTCAAGCGCCTGGAGAAATATCCGTTGGATGAGAAACAGACGGGTCCGTGGCGGGACGCCCTGGCGCTGCTTGACGCAAGCTTCCCGCGGAGCCGCGCCGAGTTGGAAGCCCGCTTCGCCATTCTTTCCGTGGCCCAATCCAACGGGGTCGTCCAGCTCACGCTCCAACCCCGCAGCGCCTTCGCCCGAAAGTTCATGTCCGAACTGCAGGTCGGGTTTCGTGCAAACGATTTTGTTCCCGCTTTTACGGTGCTGAAATTCAGCGACGGTTCAACGATGCGGAATGACTTTTCCAATTCAGTGACCAACGCCGTATTGTCTCCCACGTTGTTCGAGGAAACGTTGCCGCCCGGCACCAGCGTGGTTGAACCCGGGAAGAAGTGAGTTTATGCGTGACCCCCTCCATGAAGCGCTCCAGACGCTGCCGCACGGCCCCGAATTCCGGTTTGTTGATCGCCTGCTGGAGTTGGCCCCGGGGGTGGAGGCGCGCGGGGAATACACCGTCCGCGGGGACGAAGCTTTTTTACGCGCTCATTTTCCGGGCGAGCCGTTGTTTCCCGGGGTGCTGCTGGTGGAGGCCGCGGCTCAACTGGCGGGGATTGTGGCCCAAAGCTCGCGTGAACACGCGGCGCTGCCCAACTTGCGGCTGGCCGCGCTTCAACATGTGAAGATACTCGGAACCGCCCGGCCGGGGGAGACGGTCACCTTGCGCGCGAAAGTCACGGGACGGTTGGGCGGGCTGGTTCAGGCCGAAGCCGAGGCGCGGATCGGGGGGAAGCAGGTGCTGGTTGCCGCGCTCACGTTAAGCGGGGATGCGGCCTGAGCCGTTCCGCGTAATGGCGCGCCCACTCTGCCCGGGAAACTTTGCCCCGGGCATTGGGCTGGAGCGAACTTACGAACAGCCAGTCACGCGGCACCTGCCACGCGGGAAGCTGGCGGAGGATGAATTCCCTAAGCTCCCTGGGGGTGGCTGGGTGGCGCAGGACAACCGCCGCCACGACACTGTCTTTTCGCTCGCGGTGGGCGGCGGGCACGCCAAAAACCAGGCACTCGCGCACGGCGGGGTGCGTTCTTAGCACGGCTTCGATGGAGCCGGGTGAGACTTTGCGGCCCGCGACATTGAGCAGGTCGCCCTGGCGGCCGCGCAAATAGAGGAGACCTCCCTTGAGTTCTGCCAGGTCGCTGGTCTGAAAACGACCCTCGCTGAGGGCGGGGTCGTCATCGGGCCAATAACCCTGGGCGACGGCCCGGCTCCGCACTTGCAAACAGCCCTCGTCATTCATCGTCAACCGCACATTGTCCAGCGCCGAGCCGACGCAGGCTTCATCCTCGCGGGGCACGTCGCTGCGATCATACGCGATCCCGCCGCACTCGGAGGAGCCGTAGAAGTTGTGGATCTTTAGCGCGCACGCCTGAAACACCGCCCCCTCCAGGTCAACGGTGAGCGGGGCGCCCGCGGAGATGGCCAGGCGCACCGCGCCGGGAATGGCATTCCCCTCCAGCCAGGCCCGCCAAAGGGCCGGCACCCCGGGAATGGTCAGGCCGGCGTGGCCTGCCGCCGCCGTTTTTACCATTTCAGGCAAAGGCGACTGAGCCAGGACGAGCGGGATTCCATGCAGGAGCAGCGGCAGCACGAGGTTCGAAAAACCATAGGAATGGGCCAGTGAAATCGCCCCCAGGTTTGGCCATTCCGGACGCAAGCCCATGGTGGAAACGATATTCTGAGCGTCCGCCAGCAACTGCTCGGCGGTCAGCGCGATCATCCGCGGCTGGCCGGTGGTGGCGGAAGTAATTTTGAGATGACAGCACGGCGGTGGGGGCGGCTGAACGCCTGGCTCCGATTGGTCCGCTTCCAGGGGGCACGCCGGGACACCGGATCGCCAGGCTCGCAGCAGGGCCAGGATAAACCCCACCTCGTTCCCTCGCGGGTGCGCGACAGGGCTGGGGCTGTCTCCCGTGTCGCCGGCCTGCAGCAATTCCCGGAACCGCCAGACGCGGCCGCTGGTCATATCCCAAAGGGCGGTTTCATTGGCGCGGTCCCGCGCGATCGTTCTCCAGCACTCGTAAAGCATTTACACGTTCCTAATGCACCATTAAATTCTGCGGCAAGCATGAATTTGCCCGCCGCCGGCCGCCCTCGCCAATTTACTTTCGAGCAAGACACCTTTGCTTTCGCCAATGAACTCGTCTGGCAATACCGGTTGGACCCGCAAACCGGGAGCATGACCACCTTCCGCACCGTCCCGGCTCCGGGTTACGCGCACCATTGTTTCGTGATGGTGCGATCCGCGCGCCAGTTCTTTTACCATGCGCGTTTTGCGCCGGAGCTGCCGCCGGTGGACGGTGAGTTTTACCGGCGATTGATCCGGCGGGTGGTCGCGCGCAGCGCGCGGGTGCCCAGCCCGGATGGCAACAAGGTCATCATACCCGGTTTTGCGTCGTTGCGGGCGTTCAGCGAATCGTGCGAGAGACTGTTGAAAGCGGCCTGCGGCGGCGCCTGGCAGTCGTATTGCCTCCGCAGCCACTGGCGCATGGTTTTCCCCATCAGCCGGAGGCACCAGGCCGCCATGGCGGCGGAGTTGGAAAGCGCGCTGGATCGCGGCGGCGAACCGATTATTCACCTCGTGCGGTTCCCCCAGCTCACGATCAACCACGGAATGATCCTCTTCGGAAAAGAGCGAAACGGGGAGGGACTCGTGTTCAAGGCCTATGACCCCAACATACCCGCCCGGCCCGCCGAACTGCGCTACGATGCCGCGGACCGGGGCTTCTTTCTGCCCCCAAATCATTACTGGGCCGGCGGCCAGGTGGATGTCATTCACGTTTACCAAGGCTGGGTCTATTGAGGCACCGTCGGGGGGTGCGCGGTCGATTTCCGAAAAGCCAGGCCGAAGAAAACCAGGCCGCACCCATTAATTCCGGCGATATACCCGAGTTTGTATCGGCGGCCCAGGTTGCGGGCGGTAAAAATGGGAACATCTTTCCCCATGACAAGGCTGGGCAACGCCGCGGGCATGAGAGCGCCATGAACCGTGCCGCGCCAGAAACCGGCGTCCTCCGTTTCCCGATACAGCCGCGGCACCGCCCAGTCGTAGGCCCAGCCGAGCAGCACGCCGGCAACGACCATCGGCACGAGCTTGCGAACGCCCCGCGCCAGCAGGGAGCGGAGGTCAAATCGGGATGCTGGCGGGCGGCGGTTCATGTGATTAATTGTGCGGCTTGCTGAAGGCTCACCGCGGGCTTGCGGGCGGCCCACCACCATTGGAACCATCGGCAAGTATCCAGCAAAGGATTGATCCGGCTGCACGGCCCGCGGCCAACCACCCGGATCGGGACAAATTCGATCCGGAATCCGCGTCCCACCAGCGCCAAAAGCATCTCGGATTCCACCTCATAGTGGCTGGTCTTCAACTCCAGCGTGGTCCAGGCCGCGAGGTTTAGCAGTCTGAAGCCACATTGAGTATCGGGCATTGGCACGCCGGTGCGGCGGGATATCTGGCGGCTCATCCACTGGTTTACCCGCCGGCGCAGCCACGGGATGGATTGCGCATCGTGCATCCGGTTGCCCACTACCAGGGCGGCCCCCGGTTTGGAGGCGCAACGAATCAGTGCCGGAATATCGCGGGGGTCGTGCTGCCCATCGCCATCCAGCAGCAGCGCCCAGCGGTGGCCCGAATCCCGCACCGCTGAGAGGCCGGTTCTGAGCGCCGCGCCTTTGCCGCGGTTGCGGGCGTGGCGAAGGACCCGCGCGCCGGCGCGCTCCGCCTGGGCGGCGGTGGCATCGGCGGAACCATCATCGACCACCACGATTTGCGGCAGGAAAGGACTGACCCGGTCGCATAAAGAGCCAATGGTCCGTGCCTCATTGAAACACGGAATGACTACCGCACAATGCCGGGGCCAGTCCATGAGTGGTAACTTACCAAACCCGCGGCGGGAGCCAAAGGCCAAAACCAGGCCTGGCACGATGGGGTTGTAAGATCACCGGGCTTCACTAAACTGTTGGGACATTTGGCATGAAATCAGGGAGCTACGTGAACTTTGTTGCGACCGTGCTGGTCATCTGGGCGGCGATGCACGCATACGTTTTTTGGCGTGGCGGCTCGGTGCCGTGGATCAAGGGGCTGATACCCGCCTGGGCCGTGTTCGCCGCCGCCGCCCTGTTGTGGCTCAGCTACCCGCTGGCCCGCGTCTGTGAGGCGCGCGGTTACGATCTGATCGGTCTGCCGCTGGAATTCTTCGCCGCCAACTGGGTTGGCACCCTGTTCCTGTTAGTGGCCGCGATGCTAGCCGCCGATGTGCTCACGCTGGGCGGCTGGGTTTTCCGGGCTCACGCTCCCCTCGTCCGCGGCTGGGCCGTGCTGCTTGGGCTGGGTCTGGCAGCCCTCGCCCTGGTGCAGGGCCTGCGCGCGCCGGTGGTGTGTCAGCAGGAAGTGCGCATCCCCGGCTTGCCGGCCGAGCGCGACGGCCTAGTGGTGGTCCAGATATCCGATTTGCACCTCGGGACCCTGATCGGCGAACGCTGGATTGCCAGACTGGTCGATCGCGTCAACGACCTGCATCCGGACCTCATTCTGGCGGTGGGAGACATCGTTGACGCCAATGCCACCCGGGTAGTCCGGTTCATTCCCGCGTTGCGGAAGTTGCAGGCTCCACTTGGCGTTTATGCGGTCACCGGGAATCACGAGTTTTATGCCGGGTTGGAAGCCAGCGTGGTGGTGCTCCGGCAAAGCGGCTTCAAAGTGCTCAGGGATGAGTGGACCGAGGTCGCGCCGGGATTGGTCCTGGCGGGAGTCGATGATTTAACCGCCAAAGCGCATTCCGGGCGCGGCAGCGCCGGGTTCGATCTCGCGCTGGCCGGGCGCCCACCCGGGGCAACCGTCCTCATGTCCCACACGCCCTGGGAAGTGAGCGAGGCGGCCCGACTGGGAGTGAACCTGATGCTCTCCGGTCATACGCACAACGGCCAGATCTGGCCTTTCACTTACCTGGTCAAAATGCGTTACCCTTACGTGGGTGGCCGTTATGAGGTCGATGGCATGCCCCTCATCGTCTGCACCGGAACAGGCACGTGGGGCCCGCGCATGCGACTGTGGCGGCCCAGCGAGATTGTCCGCATCAGCTTGCGGAAAGCCTGACAGGCGGAGGGTTGGCAACAACGACGCACAGGGCAAGAATTTCTCTCTGGTGTACCGCAGCCAGATCAGTTCCGGGCGGCAAACACATCTGGCACCACTCTATGACCTTCTCAGCACGGTTTACAAATGAACAACCCAGGGGACCTTTTGCGATGTAAGTTGTTGAAGAAAGTGGTGCACCCATCAGGAGTTGAACCTGAAACCTTCTGATCCGTAGTCAGACGCTCTATCCAATTGAGCTATGGGTGCGTGTTGCCTTATCGAAAAGGCGGTCCAAGCTACAAGTGGGGTCTGCTGAACGCAAGCGGAATTTCGGCGCGATTCCAGGTTTTCCGATTTAAAAGCTCTCGATTTCATCCGCCGCGTTCGGGGATACCACGCAGCGGGTGAACCGGAGAAAGCCACGCCATTCCCAACCGCCCGGGCGCAACAACGCACATTTTACATTTTAGCCAGGCTGTTATTCTGCCACACTGCGGGTCCGCGTTTGCCTTGGCATTCCTGGCAGCCGCGATCGTGTGCGCCTTTGAACCATGACGATTTCGAATAATAATGGCAGTGAGGGCCTGAAGCCCGTGAATGGCAGCCAGCCGGAACTCGTGGCCGGGCAGGTGAAAGCCGCGACCGCCCTGCTGGAACGGCTCGCCAAAGACCGTGCCTTGCTGGCTTCCGTCTCCGTCGAAGAACGGACCCGCCTGCTTCAGGCAGCCGGCGACATTTATTGTCCCGACACCGTGCAGCGGCGCCGCTTGGTAAAGGCTCGCCTGCGCCAGAAGCGGGTGGAGAAAATCCGAAAGGACCAGTCGGTGCTCCAGGAAACCGGCATTCGCGTGCTGCGCCGGCAGCCGGTTTTTACCACCCCTAATTGCTTTCCGCCCACGGATTTTGACGCTCCAACGGCCGATCCGGAACCGGTCATTCGGGAAGTCGTGGACGCGCAGAATTGCTACACCTGCAAGCAGAACTACTCCCAGATCCACCATTTCTACGACCAGCTCTGTCCCGCCTGCGCTGAGCTGAACTATAAGAAGCGGACGGAGTTGGCGGATTTGCGCGGCAGAGTGGCGCTGCTTACGGGCGGGCGGGTCAAAATTGGGTATCAGGCGGGCATTAAACTCCTGCGCGCCGGAGCGCAATTGATCGTCACCACCCGGTTTCCGCGCGACTCCGCGCTGCGTTACTCGCGCGAGCCGGATTTTGCCGACTGGGCGGAGCGCTTGGAAATCTTCGGTCTCGATCTGCGGCACACGCCCAGCGTCGAGGCCTTCTGCCAGCATATCTTTCAGACCCGCCACCAACTGGACTTCATCATCAACAACGCCTGCCAGACGGTGCGGCGCCCGCCCGATTTCTACCGGCACATGATGTCCGAGGAAACCGGCCCGCTGCAAGACCTCCCCAGCGAGGCTCACCGGTTGCTGGGGGCCTATGAAGGTTTGCGCGAGTATCACATTCTGCCGGAAGCTCCTGGCGCCCTCACTCATGGCAAAGCCGGGCTGGGGGCCGCGGGTCTCACGCACTCCGCCGCCCTGTCCCAGGTTCCGTTGCTCCCCGAGGAATTGCTGGCGCAGAGCAACCTGTTCCCCGAAGGCAAACTGACTCAGGACCTTCAGCAGGTGGATTTGCGGGACCGCAATTCCTGGCGCATGACCCTGGCCGAAGTGCCGGCGGTCGAGTTGCTGGAGGTACACCTGATAAACGCGGTGGCCCCGTTCATTCTCAACGCCCGCCTGAAATCGCTGATGCTGCGGAGTCCCCAGCGCGATAAGCACATCGTGAACGTCTCAGCGGTCGAGGGCCAATTTTATCGCAAGTTCAAGACCACCCGCCATCCCCATACCAATATGGCCAAGGCGGCACTGAACATGATGACCCGCACCGCCGCGGCGGATTACCATGCCGATGGCATCCACATGAACAGCGTGGACACCGGCTGGGTCACCGATGAGGATCCGGCCCGGGAGGCGGAACGAAAAACGCGCGAGCATCGGTTTCATCCGCCCCTGGATATTGTGGATGGCGCCGCGCGGATCGTGGACCCCATCATCACGGGTTTCAACACGGGCCAGCACATCTGGGGCAAATTCCTGAAGGATTACCAAGTGACGGATTGGTAGGAAAATCGAAAGCCGATCAGGGTGGGAGGCGGATTTCGGGAGGCCACCCGGAATTCGCCGTCGCAAAAACCCACGGGAACCACGGGTTTAACCCGGAACACCGGAGGCGGTGGTGCGGGTCTCCTCCCTGGCCGGCAATCTCACCTGGTCCGCGTGGTAGGAACTGCGCACCATGGGCGCGCTGGCCACATGAACGAATCCCAGCGCTCGCGCGCGCTCTCCGTATTCACGGAACTTCTCCGGGGTGATGTATTCAATGACCGGCAAGTGTTTGAGACTGGGCTGCAGATATTGGCCAAGGGTGAGGATGTCGCAGCCCGCCTGGCGGAGATCGCCGAGCGCTTGCAGCAGTTCGGGTTCCGTTTCACCCAACCCCAGCATCAGGCCCGACTTGGTGTGAATCCTTTCACCACCGCGTTTTTTGACTTTGGCCAGCACGGCCAGCGAGCGGTCGTAAGTGGCTTTGGAACGTACCCGCGGGGTCAACCGCCGAACGGTTTCCAGGTTGTGATTGAAGATGTGCGGCTGCGCGGTAATCAGATCGTCGATGGCCTGGTCGCTATCATTGAAGTCCGGGGTAAGAACCTCAATGATGGTCCCAGGGTTCCGGGCGCGCACGCATTCTATGGTGCGCCGGAAATGGTTGGCTCCGCCATCAGGCAGATCGTCACGCGCGACGCCGGTGATGACCACGTGCTTGAGGCGCATGCGATGGGTGGCTTCCGCCACGCGGTCGGGTTCATCAATTTCGAGCGCCAGCGGCTTGGCGGTGGTCACGGCGCAGAACGGGCACGCGCGGGTGCAGCGGTCGCCCCCAATCATGAAAGTAGCCGTGCCTTTGGTCCAGCATTCCCAATGATTCGGACACTGCGCGCTCTGGCAGACCGTGTGCAGTTTAAGCTCGTCCAGCAGGGCGCGGGTTTGGGCAAAGTGATCAGAGGTGGGCAGCTTGATCCGCAGCCACTCCGGGAGACGGGGCCGCGGCTTCTGCGCCGACCCCGCGGCGGCGGGGTGACCCGGGACGAGCGAACGCGGTGTGCTAAAGACTGGCATTTCGTTTCTCCAATGTATTCCAAAAACCCTCCAACTGATCAGGGCCGAAGTCGGCCAGCACCTCCCCATCGACATCCATGACCGGCGCGAGTTCCTGGCCCGACAGCCTGATCATCTCATCAAACGCGGCTTCGTCGGCGACAACATCAATCTTCTCATACTCAATTTCATGATCATCCAGCCAGCGCATCGCTTTTTGACACCAACCACAATAGGGTTTGATGAACAGTCGAATCCTTTTAGATTTCACACCCATACAGTGGTTGAGGTTCGCCATTATTTCAAATGGCGTTTGCGAGCTGAATCCGGCCGGCACCGCGGCTAACCGGCGCTGATTTGGGCCTGGTATTTCTCCGCCGAAAGCAGGGCATCCAGCTCGGCCGGAGCCGCCAGGCGCAGTTTAAACAACCAACCGGACTGGTAGGGTTCGGTGTTCACGAGCGCGGGGTTGTCCACCGCGGCTTTATTGGTTTCAATCACCTCGCCGCCAACCGGTGAGTAAATGTCGCTGGCCGTCTTTACCGACTCCACCACCGCGCAGGACTCGCCGGCCTTCACCTGGCGCCCGACCTCCGGCAGTTCTACAAACACAACGTCGGTCAACTCGTGCTGCGCGTGATCCGTAATTCCGATGGTCGCCACCTCGCCTGCGAGGCGCACCCATTCATGTGATTTTGCGTACTTCAGTTCCGCGGGAACATTTGCCATAAGATGCCTTAGCTTGGGCGCGGAAGCGGCGTTGGTCAATTCGGTTTTCGGTAGATCGGCCTCGGCACCACAATCGCCGCAGCCCGCCGTCCGCGCGCTTCGATTTCGATAATCGTCTGCGTCCGGGCAAACTCCACCGGCACATACCCCATCCCAATCCCCACGCCCAGCGACGGACTCTGGGTGCCGCTGCAAACCTCGCCAATCTTCCGCCCCGCCGCCCCCGGACTCCAGATCCCGTAATGCGGACGCGGCGGCGCTGCCTTTTCGGTCATCTTGAAAGCCACCAGCCTCCGCTTGGGCCCTTCCGCCTTTTGCCGCGCAAGGACTTCGCCTCCGCGGAAATCACCCTTGTCGAAGGACACGAAGAAACCGAGTCCTGCCTCGATGGGCGTCGTCTGCTCGTCTAATTCATGGCCGTAGAGGGGATAGCAAACCTCTGTGCGCAAGGTGTCCCGGGAGCCCAGGCCGGCCGGTTTTAAGCCATGCGGCGCACCCGCCTCCAGCAAACGGTTCCAAATAGCCTCGATGCCCCGGGCCGGAGCAACAATCTCAAAGCCGTCTTCCCCCGTATAACCGGTGCGCGACACCCATACGCTCACATCGTGGCATTGAAATTCGGCGATTTGGTTCTTCTTCAGGTCCACTGGCCCCTTCACCGCAGCTCCTTTGCGGGCGGGTCCTGGGAAGCAGTCGCCGATAAATCCCGCCACCGCCGGCCCTTGGACGGCCACCGCCCCGGTGTTGGTGGAAATATTTTCCAGCCGAACCCCGGAATTTTCCGTGAATTGAGCCAGCAGTGAGTTCAAGCGGGCCTGGTCCGTCGAAATTCGCGATGCATTCACGATCAGCAGGTACTCCTCCTCAGCCAGGCAGTAGAGGTAAAGATCATCAATCACCCCGCCGAGTTCATTGCACAGCAGCGTGTATTGCCCCAACCCCGGCGAGAGACGTCCGACATCATTGGTCAGCGCCTGGTTGAGAAAAGTCTTTGCGGCAGGGCCGCTCGCGAGGATTTCGCCCATGTGCGAAATGTCAAAAAGCCCGGCCGCCTGGCGAACGGCCTGATGTTCATCCATGATGCTCGTGTATTGCACGGGCATTTCCCAACCCCCGAACTCAATTAACTTTCCACCCAGCCGCACATGGGCGGCGTAAAGCGGCGTGCGCATCATCATCCCGCATTCTCTATCATGCGGCCGGTTTTTTCGCAACCCGCGCGAACGTGCTCAGCCAACCCTACTGGAGGAAAGACTGTGACCCACCCCTCGCTTAATCGCCAAACTCCGTCGGGCCCGGCGCAAGGTTCGCGCTGGACCCGCGAACAAATCCGCGCCGCCCGTCTGGCTCCGTTGCCGCCGCTGCTCCAAAAACGAGGGCTGCAACTCATCGAACTACCCGTCGGCAACTTTGAACTGGCGGCTTATCCAGGCCTCTTGCTCAAAGACGGTTATTGGCGCTGGCCCGAGCGCCACCAGGCCGGCAACGCCATCCCCCTCCGCTGGTGACGCATCTTGACAGCATGGCGTTCCGGCATCATGATGCTGTTATGCGAACCACGGTAACTTTGGATCGGGATGTCGAGGGGATGCTGCGCGAGGCCATGCACCGTTCCCGGAGCGGGTTCAAGCAGACGTTGAATGCCGCAATCCGCGCTGGGCTCGGCCAGAAGACGGCCCGCGCCAGCCGTCCCTTTGTTCTCAAGGCCAGGCCGCTGGGCCTGCGGGCCGGTTTGGACCCCGCCGGCTTCAACAAACTGGCCGACGACCTGGAGGTCGATGCCTTTCTGGCGAAGAGCCGAAGCCGGGGGGCGAAATGATCATCCCCGACATCAACCTGCTGCTCTACGCTCACGACTCGAGTTCGCCATTCCACGGCAAAGCGGCAGGGTGGTGGCAGTCCTGCCTGACGGGCACCGACCCCATCGTGTTGCTGCACGTCGTTACGTTCGGATTTGTCCGCATCGCCACCAATGGTCGCGCTTTCCTGAATCCCATGACGCCGGCGGAAGCCGCCAGGCATGTCCGCTCGTGGCTCGAACAGCCTCCGGTGCAGGTGATTGATCCCGGCCCGGACCACATCCCACAGGTGCTCAAGCTGCTGGAGAGCTTGGGCACAGCGGGAAACCTGGTGAGTGACGCACAAATGGCCGCGCTGGCGATGGACCATCATGCGGTGCTCCATACGGCGGACGCGGATTTTGTGCGGTTCCCGGGCCTGCGCTGGTTCAATCCCATCACGGGAGTCGGCAATTCCAGCCAGCGCCGGACCAAGGGAGCTTGAAGGCCGCTCCGCTCCCGGCATGAACTTCGCGGGTATTGGCTGGATTCCAGACTCCTGGGGACTCCTCAACCTGAGCAGCCAATGGAAAAGCAGATAGGAGCAGGCAGGGAATTGCAGCGAGCCTTCGGTTGCAGCGACCCGAAGACATCTTTGTCAAGGCAGCAAGCGGGACAGGACAGCAAACGGGCAGTTTTAACTTTACGCTTCGCATGACTCAACCTTGACTCCGATACCGCGCGTTCCGATTCTTCAATCATGGACGGAAGAAATTCTCTCCTGGGAAGACCAGCCTCGTGCGACCGCCCGCTGCTTGCAGTCGGCGCGCCCGGTTTTTTCCTAACCGTTAGCAACCCCATAGCAACCCCAAAATGAATGCCTATATATCTGAAGTTCTGGACGTGATAGCCCGGCGCAACGCTGGTGAGCCGGAGTTCCTCCAGGCTGCCCGCGAAGTGCTCGAGTGCCTCGGCCCGGTGATCGAAAAGAAGCGCAAGTATCAGGATCATCGCGTCCTGGAGCGCATCGTGGAACCCGAGCGCCAGATCCTTTTTCGAGTCGCCTGGCAGGACGACGCGGGCCGCGTGCAAGTAAACCGCGGCTTCCGCGTGCAATACAACAGCGCCATCGGACCTTTTAAGGGCGGGCTGCGATTCCATCCCAGCGTGAATCTTGGCATCCTGAAATTCCTGGGCTTTGAGCAAATCTTCAAGAACGCGCTCACCACCCTCCCAATGGGCGGCGGCAAAGGTGGATCGGATTTCGATCCCAAGGGCAAATCCGATGCGGAAGTCATGCGCTTCTGCCAGAGCTTCATGATCGAGTTGTACCGCCATATTGGACCGGACACCGACGTGCCCGCCGGCGATATCGGGGTGGGCGGACGTGAAATCGGATATTTGTTCGGCCAATACAAACGTCTCAAGAGTGAATTCTCCGGCGTGCTTACCGGCAAATCCCTGAACTGGGGTGGCTCGTTGATCCGCCCGGAAGCCACGGGCTACGGCGCGGTGTATTTCGCCGAGGAAATGCTCAAGACCCGCGGCGAGTCGCTGGCCGGCAAGGTCTGCACCGTCTCCGGCTCCGGCAATGTGGCCCAATTCACGATTGAAAAACTCCTGCAGTTGGGTGCCAAGCCGGTCACCCTGTCCGATTCGGACGGCACGATCCACGATCCTGAAGGGTTCAATGCGGAAAAGCTCGCCTGGGTGCAAAACCTCAAGAATGTGCGCCGGGGCCGCATGAAGGAATACGCGGAGAAATTCCAGGCCAGTTACCTCGCCGACCAGCGGCCCTGGGCGGTGCCTTGCGACTGCGCCTTCCCGAGCGCCACGCAAAACGAGATCAACGCCGAGGATGCCAAAACGCTGTTGAAAAACGGCTGCCGGCTGATTTCCGAAGGGGCGAACATGCCATCCACACCGGAGGCCGTGGGCCTGTATTTGCAGGCCAAGATCTGCTATGGCCCCGGCAAGGCGGCCAATGCCGGCGGCGTGGCCACCTCCGGTCTCGAGATGACCCAAAACTCCATGCGGCTAAGCTGGAACCGCGAGGAAGTGGACCAGCGGCTGCACCGCATCATGGTGGACATCCACCGCAACTGCCGCACGACCGCCGAGGAATTCGGCGCGCCCGGCAACTACGTGGTTGGCGCCAACATCGCCGGGTTCGTGAAGGTGGCGGATGCCATGATCGATCAGGGCGTGGTGTGACGCGCCCACCCCAGCGATGACCAGGCGACGCGTTCACGCGACCACCGGCTTGCCCGGGCTCGATGCCGTGCTACACGGGATTGAGCCCGGGGACAACATCGTGTGGGAGGTGGACAACATTGCGGATTACCAGGAACTGGTGGCGCCCTATGCCAGCGCCGCGCTGGCCGCGGAACACCACCTGGTCTATTTCCGGTTTGCTGATCACCCGGCGCTGCTCCCGCCGGAGTCGCCCGCCGAACAGCATGCCTTCGACC
>JBBQYD010000065.1:0-15655 GCA_038209025.1 Verrucomicrobiota bacterium
CAACGGGTTCAAACGGGCCAAAGAGAGCGGCCCGATGCCCGGAGACTGGTGGGAAGATTTCGAATGCCGCCGCGTGCGGATCACGCGACTGCACGCCTCAAAGGCAGTCCGCGAGCCCGGCCCCCCGGCTAATAATCCGCCTTCACATCGTAAAGCGAAGGCCCAGTGCCGCTGGGGAAAGCCGTAAAACGGTATTTGGAACCGGCCGTGATCGTGGTCAAGGTCGCCGCGGCATCCTGCACCCAGCCCGCTCCGATCCCGGCGGAACGACGAAGTTGAAAGGTCATTCCGGACCGAAAGTTCGACACCCGGAAATCTATCGTCACCTGGCCGCCCACCAGCACCGGGGGCAATACCTGCAAAGACGGCGAGGGCGGAACCACCGGAGCTACGAAGACGGGTCCCCAGTCCAATGCCCGGGTATTGATCCACGCCCGCACGCTCAACAGCACCTGGTTGGTGGAGGTGGGAGTTACGGAGAAGCATCGGTTTGCGCCCACGCTGTTGGTGGTTGGATTTTGAACCTGGCGCGCATTGGATACAGCGATGTTGTCCAGGTAGAATCCGACCCCCTGGCTGGTTTGCGGGTAATACGCTCCGCCGATAAAGTCATACGAAAAACGGATTTTGGCGGTTCGCCCGGCGTAGGTCCCCAGCGGGATATTGGTCGCCGTAAAGGAAGTCTCGCCGCCCGCGCCGGTTCCCGATCGCCGCCACAGGGTGGTCCATGAACCGCCGTCATTGATCGATATCTGGGCCTGCGCCACCTGGCCGGTGCCCGCATACCCCAGCATTTTGGCGAAGCTAAGCTGGCTTGTGCTGGTGAGGTAGAACAAAGGATTTAAGGTAAGACGCTGCTCGAAGTTGTTGGTAAACGACAGATGGTACGAAGCCGCACCCGAGGCCGCCGTGCCGGTGGCCACCACATTGTACCCGGCGGGAGCTTCCACCGCAAAATCCCCCACCCCCGATTCCGCCCCTTCCACAAGGGTGTAGTTAGCAAGCACGCCCGCACGCCAATCATAGGCGGTCGCCGCGCCCACCGCCGAGAACGTATAATAATTGCTGTCGTTGAGAACCGCCGGGTTGGGCCCCGCAACCAACGGCGGAGCGTAAGGCGGAACAAAATCGACTTTCACATTCTTAAGCGCGCTCACGGTCGCGACCCGTTGGGTGATCAATCCATTGGCAACGAAGCTGATGGCGTAGTTCCCATTGGTCGTCACGGGCACCGTGTAACCGCCGGAATCCGCCGTCACAGCGTAATAGGTGGAGTTGGACACAACCACGGTTATGCCGCCGACGCCCTCGCCGACATCGTAGGCATTATTTCCGTTCAAATCATAGTACGCCACACCCGTGACGAGCGGCACATTCCCTACGCCCCCGCGGGTGCCGAAATCCTGAGTCACAACCTGCGGACCCACCGGCGGGTTATCTCCGTCCATCACTCCAATGCCAACTTCACGGAAAAGGCTGGAATGAATGTTTTCACGATGCCCGGCCGGGTTCTGCATGCCTCCCACTGACGTGGGACCACTGCCCCAATCCACTTCAAACCCGGCGTGTCCGTGAAGCACTGATTTGGCATAGGAGTATATGTTCTCGGCCGCCGTTGAATAGGGATAGCCCGCATTCACAAGCCGGGTGGCCAATGTCGCACCGGTGCTGCCGGTATGGCTCTGGAACCGGTTGGTAAACATGTCCATCGTGTGATTCCGAGCAGAGGTCATTAGTTGCAGGTTCATCGCCAGCGGCGGCATCACGACGTTGGTCGAAAATTCATATATCATGAGGGCCAGGTCCACCGAGAAGGCCTGGTAGCTGTTCACCAGGTCCGGGTCGCTGTTGGTGGCGAAATACTTTCCTTCAGCGGTCGGGTTGGCCCGGGCGCGGTTGATATACTCCAGGTAGAGTTGCTCCTCATCGGTCGGTTGGCCGATGGACCAGAGGCTGGTTGGACTGGATAAAGGGCCGTAATCCTGGAGCGCCGTCCCGGCACCTTTGATGGGTGGCTGCGCGGGTGGCGGCGCTTGCGGTTCAGGAGAATCCATCGACACCGGGCCTCCCACAGCCAGGCCGGTGGCAAGGAACAGGACGAATAGCCCTGAAATAAGACACCCCCAGCCCCGCCAGGGTTTTACACCAAAGATTAGCAAGCTCATGATATTACGCAAAATCGACTGCTCAACGGTTGGCCTGAACGACGCGTCCAACAGCCCCGAGTGTCATTAAGCAGAAACAGGGCCACCAATAGCGGGGATTCCGGTAAGCGTTACGGGGTTTTCAGCGGGGCTTCCAAATTAAGCGTGATGTGGTGTTCATCCGGGTCGCCGACCCGAATGCCCCGCAGGCAGATGCCCCAGTGCAGAGCGTCCTCAACGAGGTCAAATGGCGCGAAGCCCAGACCAGGTGGCAGGAGTATTGCGAGGCGCCACAACTTTGGAGGCGACCGGGAGGGCTGTCGGCGACGGCCCACTCCGCCCTCGGTGCGCTTCACGGGGCGGCGGGATCAGGCCATCGTTTGGACCACGGAGCGCGGCAATCAACTTGGTTTTCAGGTCACGGAACAACCACCCGCAACCCTGCGCGTTGCACCGAGAAGGTAATCGGGAGTTGGCCAACCAGTTCACCATCCAGCTCGAATGGAACATGGCTCTCGGCTGTGAGCCTGACCACTTCCCCCCGCAGCCGGACCGTTTTGGACGCGGGCAGAGTGCCTCGCAGCAGCAACTCCGGACCACACCGGATGAGGGTGCCCCAATTCACCTGGGGAAAGACGCAGACGTCCAGTTGCCCGTCACTCATATCCGCGCCGGGAAAAACACCGTAGTCGCCGCCGTACAGCCTGCCGTTGCCGATCAGCACCAGTGAGCCAGAAGCGGCTTGGGTGCCGGCTGTCACCGTAATACGGGGTTGTGCTTCGGTCATCGCGCTCAGGCCGGCAGCCACGTATGCGAGCGGGCCAACACGTTTTTTCCAGCGCCAGCTCACGAGTTCAATGGCGCGCGCATCCAGGCCCGCGCCGGCCAGTTGGGCAAAGAATCTGCGCGCCGGTCCCCGGGAAGTCTCGAATTCGGCCTGTGGCAGATCAATGCGAGTTTCGCGCCCTCCCAAAATGGCAGACCAGGCCGTCGCCAGCTTGAGCGGGAGTCGCAGTTCCCGGGCGAAGACGTTCACGGTGCCCAGGGGTAGAACCGCCAGCCTGGCCCGCTCCAACCCTCCCGGCGCGGCCGCCAGCCCGTTCAACACCTCATTGACGGTGCCGTCGCCCCCAGCCGCAACAATGGTGTCAAATCCCTCGGCCACGGCCGCTTCAGCCAGACGTTGCGCGTCACCCACGCAGGCAGTCGGCTTTACAGTGCAAGCGCTGGCTGCCTCACCGAGATGCTCACGAAATCGCCGGGCCTTATCACCTTTGGCGGTCGGATTGAATATGATGCACGTCGGCACGCCCGCATTTTTGAATCACCATGGCCAGTTGGCGAGCATAAAGGGCAGCGGCCGGTTAAGACAGGGAACGCCGGTGGAAGGTGCCCTGCCATTCAAGGACGGACGATCGGGTTTTTCCACCACATAGCTCGGGTGAATCGCGTCATTGGCAATTTTTCTTTCGTGCAGGGCGGTGGTAAGACCGCCTTCACCAATGGTAAAGACCGTGCCGGAGGGATGCGATTTGCCACACCGCATTTAACCATGCTGAGCGGAATGCTGAACCAAAGTCAGCCTGCCTTGTGTGGTTACCCCGGCTAATGTTTGGAGGCGATTAGTAATCCGATGGTCCCCGCGACCAACAGCAAACCGAGAATGGCGAAGAGGATCTTCACCCAGCTCCTGGGGTAATGTCCCGCAATTGCCCCAGTATAGCCTTTAAGAAGCACCTGGAATGTGCGCGCGCCGTAAGTGTAAGTCAGCAGCCAGACTGGCACCAGAATATGCTTGAACGTTTGGGCCGCGTAAACGGATTGCACCCGCAGATTGCGGTGCGTATCGCCCGGCACTTCGGCGGCGCAAAGCGCGGTGATTTTCGCTTCCATGACGGAGTGGGCTCGCTGCGCGGCGGCCAGCAGATCAAGCTGGTAACGCTCAACCACCCACCCGGACAGATAGCCCGGATTGTACAGCGCCAGCTCTTTGGTAGGGAATGGTTCAACCCGCCGAAGCAATTCCGGGTTCAGACCGCGTGAGGCGGGCACCAGTTCGTCATCGAAGAAATGATTCACGGCCCCGCTGCTGGGCACCCAGCGGACCTTGCGCTCCTGGCGCGTTTTGGTCTGGCCGTTGGCGTCACGGTACGTCTCCGTCGTATAATAGTAATAGCCGCTGTCCGCCCACCAATCCGCATGCACCTGGGCATCAAACGTCCAATAAGGTATATACAGGGCTTTTACGGTATCGGTGAGCGCGGCGCGCCTGAGTTTGTTGGGGGCGAACCAGCGGGTCCGATACCATTCCCGGACGGCATCCCGCACCTGGGTTTCACTGATTTTCAGCGGCAGGAGACTTTCCGGACTGAAGGCCTCCTTGATCTCCTCGTAGGGAACGAGCGAACTGGAGCCGCAGAAGTCGCAACGTTGGCCGACCCGTTCGGGATCGAACACGGATATGGCCTGGCAACTTTGGCACCGAACGGAGGTTTTACTGGCCTGCCAGCCGCGTTTGGAGTCGGGCAGCGACCGCAAGGCGGTCACGAGATCGTGCTCGCGAATGACTTCCTGTCCGGCCGGAGTCAGTTCGACCTGGGCCGGAGAGGTGGTCCCGCAATAGACGCACACCAGAGCGTTGTGGGCGGGGTTCCATTGGGCTTCCCCACCGCACGCCGGACAGGTGAACTTTTCCCGGGCGACCGCTTCGCTCATGGCCGGAGTGGTGGATCAGGATTTCAGAAAATCATCGATGGCGCCGCGCGTGATGCGCCAGGCCGCCCCGATCTTCTTCCCCTTGATCGCGCCCTCCGCCAGCGCGGCCAGCACATCCGCCTCGCTCACGTTCAGAAACTTCGCCGCGTCCGCCGGACTCAACAACTCGGGCATCGAGGCGCCCAGGGCAACCGGAGGGGCGCCGGTGTCAGCTTTGCCGGTGGGCGCTTGCAGGGCTGCGGCAATCTGCTGGCCCATGGCCAGACCGGCTCCCAATTCCGCCGCGCTGCCAGCCAATCCCCCGCCCTGCCCCTTGGTCAGACTCTCGGCCATTTGAAACTTTACGTAATCATTCAAGTTGCCAATGGCCGACATGCTCGACCGTTTGTCGATGGCCTGCTCGACTTCGGGCGGCACGGACACGTTTTCCACGATAAAGCTGGGTATTTCCAAACCATACCTGGCAGACATGGCCGGGTTGATCAGCGGCAGCAGCGCGTCGCCCAATTCCTGGTAGCGCGAGGCCACGTCCAGCACCGGCACCCCCGCGGATGCGAGCGCGTCCGTGAATACGCTTACAATTCGCGAGCGCATGGTGTCGGCGAACTCGTCGAGGCGGAAATGCTGGTCGGTGCCGGCGACCTCCTTGAGGAACAGCTTGGGATCGATGATTTTGAAATCAAACGTGCCGTAGGCCCTCACCCGCACGATGCCGAAATCACGGTCGCGCATCATCACGGGGTTGGCAGTGCCCCATTTGTTGCCGGTAAATAGCCGGGTATTGAGGAAATAGACGTCGGCTTTGAAAGGCGATTCGAATCCGTATTTCCAGCCTTTAAGGGTCGAAAGGATGGGAATGTTATCGGTGATGAGCGTATGCGTCCCCGGGCCGAACGTATCCCCAAACTGCCCCAGATAAACAAACTGAACCGCCTGGGACTCGCGCACGATCAATTGCGCTCCGCGCTTGATCTCCTTGTCCTGGTCGGGAAACCGGAACGAGAGCGTGTCGCGCGAATCGTCTTCCCACTGGATGATGTCCAGCAGTTGTGTTCTGAGATAATCCATCAGACCCATAGCTTGTGCCTTTCGTGTTGCGGGCACTATCAGGTGAAGGGACAGGTCTGGAAAGTATAATTTCCGGTAAAAATTGTAGGCCCTGGTTGCCGGATGCTTCCCAGGCCTATGAAGAGAAGATAGCCCATCAGTTGATACGAACTATTGGTTTCCCGGCGGCCCCAAACCTTCTATGGTGCCGCATGCGCAGATTCTGGTTTCTGATCTTCCTTTGCTGCGGGATTCCATGCACCCGGGCCGCGGCAAGTCCCGGCCACGGCCTGAGTGCGAGCAATGGAGTGCTGCTGCTGGAGGGCCAACCCTACCGGGGAGTCGGAGCAAACTACTTTTCGCTCCTCTCCCGAACCCTCACCGATCCAAAAGACACCTCCTCGCTAACGAACCTGGCGGCGCTCGCACGCCGGGGTATTCCCTTTGTTCGCTTCATGTGCGGCGGCTTCTGGCCTTCAGAACAGCAACTTTACCTGACCAATGCGTCCCTGTTTTTCTCCCGACTGGATGTCCTGGTGCGGTGCGCCGAAAGCAACCGGATCGGGCTCATTCCTTCCTTGTTCTGGCACACCCCCACCGCCTGCGACCTGGTGGGCGAGCCTATGCAATCGCTCGGCGATACCAACAGCCGGTCCCTGGCGTACGTGCGCCAATCCACCCGGGACGTGGTGAGCCGATACCGCCATTCCCCCGCGATCTGGGCCTGGGAATTTGGCAATGAACTTAACCTGGGCGTTGACTTGCCAAACGCCGCCGAGCACCGTCCCCCGACACCTCCACGACTGGGAACCCCGGCACAGCGCACCGCGAGAGATGAGCTGCGAAGCTCCGATATGGTCACGGCTTACGGGGTATTTGCGGCGGCTGTCCGGGAATTGGATACGCACCGGCTAATGATCACCGGCAACTCCGTGCCGCGCCCGCAAGCGTGGCACAATTCGCAGGAAAAAAATTGGCAGCGCGACACCGTAGCGCAGTTCAAAGAAATTCTCCTGCGGGACAACCCGAACCCCATCGACAGCATCTCCATTCACGTTTATGCGGCTGACGCCTATGGCGGACAAGCCCGCACCCCCGCGGAACTGATCCACCTGGTATCGGCGTTCGCCCGCGCGCAACACAAACCGCTGTTTGTGGGTGAGTTTGGAATTGGCCGGGAAGCCGGCACGCTCGTCGAACAACGTTCCGCTTACGCGGAGCTGTTGAAAGCCATCGATCAGGCGCAAGTTCCGCTCGCCGCTTTCTGGGTGTTCGACCTGCCCATGCAGGAAAAAGACTGGAACTGTGCGTTCGAAAACGACCGAAGGTTCATGATCGATATGGCCGCCGCGCTCAACCCAGTGCGCCGGAAGTGAGCGCGAGGCGGCTGGTTGTGTCCTGAGGGGCGCCACTCCACCGGCTTTTAACTTCACACTCCCCGCCATGGCTGGCATGCTGGCCGCATGGGATTGAACAACCCTGAACACATCGAGCAGTTGCGTGAAGCTATAAAGCTTTCCCCCGCCAATACGCCGCTTAGACAAGCACTGGCGGAAGCGCTGCTCTCCGCCGGCCGGGCGGCGGTAGCCGCCGATGAATTGCGGGTGGCGCTGGCTGCCGCACCCGCAAACCACAATTTGAAACTTGGCCTGGCACGGGCCTTTTTCGCGGAGGGCAGGAACAGCCACGCGCTCGTAGTGGTGGAGGATTTGGTCAAAGACACCCAGGCGCCGGCGCGGGCGTTCGTCTTGCACGCGCGCCTCCTGGCGGGAATCGGCGAGGTCCAGCAGGCAGTGGAACAATACAAACGGGCCGTGGCCCGGGACCGGTCTGCCGCCGACTTGGATTTTGCCGCCCACCTCGGCATCCGGGCTGAGCCGGAGCCGGAGCCAAAAAAACCAGCTCCCGAATTCGATTTGGAGGACGATGACGACATGAATGAAATCGCGGATGGCAGAATTCGGGCCACGTGGGAGGGAGCGGAAGACGAAGTTCCCGCTGAAATTGAACGTCCCCGGATCAAGTTTTCAGATGTGGGGGGGATGGAGGCGGTAAAGGAGGAGATCAGGCTTAAAATCATTTATCCCCTCACCCATGCCGAGATGTTCAAGGCTTACGGCAAGGGCATTGGCGGGGGGATTCTGATGTATGGTCCGCCCGGCTGCGGGAAGACCCACCTTGCCCGGGCCACGGCCGGAGAGGTGGAGGCTGGCTTCCTTTCGGTGGGCATTCACGATGTGCTCGACATGTGGATTGGCAACAGCGAGCGCAACCTGCATGCCATTTTTGACCAGGCCCGCCGCAACGCTCCTTGCGTGGTGTTCTTCGATGAGGTGGACGCCCTTGGAGCCAGCCGGGCCGACATGAAAACCAGCGCCGGCCGCCACCTCATAAACCAGTTTCTCGCGGAACTTGACGGCGTGAACTCCGCCAATGAGGGAGTGCTGATTCTGGGCGCCACCAATGCTCCGTGGCACCTCGACAGCGCGTTTCGCCGGCCCGGACGTTTTGATCGCATCCTGTTTGTCCCGCCGCCGGATGCTCCTGCGCGGGCCGCCATCCTGCGGCTGCTCATGCGCGGCAAACCGGCGGAGGACGTGGACTATGACGCGGCCGCAAAGAAGTGCGACGCGTTCTCCGGAGCCGATCTGAAGGCGGTGGTGGATGTGACCGTGGAAAACAAGCTCCGCGCAGCCATGAAGTCCGGGGTGCCCACTCCCATCCGCACCAAGGATTTGTTCGTCGCCATCGAGTCTCACAAATCCACCACGCGGGAGTGGTTCGCCACCGCCCGAAACTACGCGCTCTATTCGAACCAGGGCGGAGTGTATGACGATATCCTGAAGTATTTGAAGCTCTGAAGATGAAGGTCTCCCCCCACCTGCAGCGCGCGATGGTTCTCCAGCAGCAAGGCCGCCATCAATTGGCCGAAAACGAGCTGCGCCAACACCTCGCAGCCGCCCCGGAAGACGGCTTCGCCATGGCGGTGCTGGCCATCAGCCTGGCTGAACAGGAACGGCGCGAGGAGGCCGAGATTACCGCGCGCACGGCCATCGGCCACGCGCCGGACATGCCTTTCTGCCATTACGCGCTGGCCCGGATATTGACCGACCGCCAGCGGCTGGACGACGCCCTAACCGCCATCCGGGAAGCCATCCGCCTGGAGCCGACCGACGCCGCTTATCATGGAATGCTCGCGGCCATTGAGCTGAACCGGGAACGTTGGAAAGAAGCGCTTTCCGCCGCCGAGACGGGGCTGCAATTCGACCCTGAGCATGCGACCTGCAACAACCTGCGCGCCATGGCGCTGGTTAAGCTTGGACGGAAAACGGAGGCCGGGGCCACGATTCGCGCAACGCTGGCGAGGGACCCGGATAACGCGCTTTCCCACGCCAACCAAGGCTGGACACTGCTCGAGCAAGGCCGGCGCAAGGAGGCCATGGAACACTTCCGTGAAAGTCTGCGCCTCGACCCCGCGAATGACTGGGCCCGGGCCGGCCTGCTGGAAGCGCTCAAGGCCTGGAACCCGCTCTACGCGGTCATGCTCAAGTATTTTCTTTGGATGCAGAAGCTCTCGGATCGCGCAAGGTGGGGGATCGTGCTGGGCGGTTATCTAGGCAGCCGTATGCTTTCCGGCCTGGCGCGCAGCCACCCGGATTGGTCGGTTTGGATCACGCCCATCCAGGTGGCCTACATCAGTTTTGTCCTGCTGACCTGGCTGGCTTATCCCCTTTTCAACCTCATGCTGTTTGTGCATCCGGTTGGCCGCTACGCCCTGGACCGCGACCAGCGTTTTCAGGCCGCCCTGGTTGGGCTTTGTTTGTTCATCGCCGTCGGTTTGCTGGCACTCTCCATCGGGAGCCCCGGCGCGTACCTGCTGCCGGCGCTGGTGTTCGGCCTCCTGGCCATACCCACCTCGGCCATCTTCATGTGCGCGCGCGGATGGCCCCGCACCGCGATGGCCCTGATCACCCTGGGGTTGTGCGCCGCGGGAATATCGGCGGCCGCCATCGTGTCATTTGGCCATCCGGCAAAGGGGTCTCCGGCAGCGCAATGGGGAGGCGGGGCACTGGCTCTCTTCTTGCTGGGCACCTTCGCTTCGCAATGGATCGCCAATTGGCTGGCGTCCCAACGGCCCGAACGATAACCCGCCCGCCACCGGCGCCCATCCCCTCAGGTCAAAGCCCAGTCCACACGAGGCGATAATACCGCTCGGCGGACGCAAAGCCGTCGGGAATCTCGGCCAACACCTCGATGCGGTCCGGGTCCGCGTCACTGAGCGTGTAGGCAACCTCTTGAGCCAGCCGCCAAGGCCCGGCCAGCCGCTCACTCATTTCAAAGTAATAGCTCACTGTCACCGGCAAAAGCCGGGCGTGTCGGAAGACGAATTGAGTCACGCCGTTTGCGCGAAGCGGACGAACCGGCGAGTCGGCCTCGGGCACCACCGGGTTGCGCGCCAACACCTGCTCCAGTCCGCTAACCAGCCCATCCCCATCCGGATCCTGTTCCGGACCGCGCTGGCCAGCGGGGATCGACGCGTAATTCGTGATCCATTCGGCGAAAGGAGGAAATCCGGCGGTGGTGAGCGCCAGTTGCGGCCGCAGACCGCCCACGTCCTCCCGGGATTGATATGAAAACATTTCGGTGCCCGGCTGGGAAGCCACCACGATGGCCAATGCCAGTTCGCCCGCCAGGGCCCAGGCGGCTTGGGATTCGATCGTGACATCCAAATCGTCCGCGCCGTTGGTGGACATCGCGTAGGTGTGTAAAACCTGGTCCATCGCCGGTTGATTGGTCCAGGTCACCGTGTGCTCAGACCAGGCCATGCCCGCGGCGCGCAGTTCCAGGGTTGGCGCGTTGGCGGGCGTTGGCGGGGCCTGGGAGCGCAATGAAAGGGTGGCCTGCCTGAACGCTGGCGCGCCCGCCAGGCTGAATCGCAGGAATGCGCGGCGGTTGTAGCCCGCTGTGGATTTCTTGAATGCCAGGTAGGTGGCATCGCCATAATTGTCCGCACTGTAGGCGCCGTCGCGCACAAATGCGTCCGCCGAAGGCTCCACGACCTGCCTGCCGCTCGTTGCGGGCGGAGCCAGGACCACTTCGACTTTGGCGGTGGAGGAAAGCGCGCCGGAGGAAACAACCACCCGCAGCGTGTGCGCTCCGCGCCACGCAAACGTGACCTGCGGCATCAGACTATTGCTGGCGGAAAAAACCACGGAACCGTTGGTGGAAAGCACGTCCCAGGCAGCGGAAACCGCACCTTCCGCGGCGGGTTGGCGACCCACGGTCACCGAGATCCGCGGGACGACTGTGTTCGAGGGAAAAGGCACGGAGAAGATTTCCGGCACTGACACCTCAACCAATCCGAGTCTGCGCGCAAGCTGGTCTTCGTACAAAGAAGACGGCTCGAGCGTATCTCCCTGCCCCGCCCCTTCCACATGGTCGGGGGGATTGCATTTCGTGCCGCCATAAGTGGGCAGGCTCACCGTGGTCCTGGTTCCGCGCGTGCCGATAGCGTAGCCATAGCGACTCTGCTCCGTGCTCACAATGGTGGCCGACCCGCTGCCCGTGCCGAGCATGTTCCAATACACACCATGGGCCGATGTCACATCGTGATAGGGGACGGAACCGTAGGGGCGGTACCTGGCTTCCCAAGCGCTGTTGTCACCGGTGCTGGCATCAATCAGGTTCGAATGACTGAAATGCATGTGGTGATCGCAATTCCGGCCTGAGGTGCTGCCCGAGCCGGTGATGCCCGTCTGATGCCCGGTGTCGGTGTCCACGCAGTTGTGGAAGACATTTCCCGAGGAACCCATGTGGGACAACACCATTCCATGCCGCGAATAAGTGGACCGGCAGCGTTCGAGCAGGCAGTTGTTGGCGTGCTGCAAACGGTACATGTAGCCGTTGCCGCCGCCGCCGCCAAATTGCGGACGCTGAAAATGGCAGTCAACGACCGACACCCGGCTGCATTCGTTAAGCAGCACACCGTTGCTCAAAAGGTGGCAGGTGGCCGGATTGCCCGTGGGCAGAAACGTCTCGACCGAGCGAATCCAACAATCGCGCGCTCGCTGAACTTTTATGAGGAATGAATTATGCACGTAGTAGGACGCGTTGGTGCTGTAATTATAATCTTCCTCCGCCCACCCAGCCCCCTCCCGCTGCACGTTGCCAATCGAGAAATGCTCCAATCCGCTTCCCGTCAAAGGCGTGCCCACCCTGATCACGCGGGCGGCATCCCGGGTTTTCAGGTAATACCTCGTAGGCGCGTCCAGGGTGATGGTTCGGTTCACCGCATCGACCGCGGTGACCTGCCGAAAATAGGCCACGCCTCTCAGGGCGTTGCTGTAGCCCACCCAACCGGGCTCGTTGTGCTCCAGCACCCAGGCATCGCTCGCCTCCGCCCTCACCATGACATTCTGGCCTGCGGCCAACCCCGCCGTGCCGGCCACCGGCAACACCCGGGATGGTCCCAGCACGTCCGCGCGCAAAAGCGTTGTGCCCGTTCCGGACGAAAAAAAGCCCGCCGCCGTCGGACCATCCACGAGAATGACGATTTTGTCCCGCATATTGGTGCTGGTATTCAGCAGCCGGGTCTGCCCCACCCCGGCTCCCCGAAGCACGACGCCGGAGGCATCCATCCGCAATACGTAGGCGTTCGCCCCCTGCAAGCTGATGCGAAACAAACCTGCGGGCAGGTAAACCACCCCGCCCCCCGCCGACTCGGCGGCGTTGATCGCATTTTGGATGGCGGTCGTGCTGTCAATCGCACCCGTTGGGTCGGCTTGAAAGGGCGCGTTAGTGACATTGAAAACCGGTCCGTTCACCATGGGGATGCTGGATTCACCGGCTTTGTAGCCAGCGTGGGAAAAGTCCTGAATCAGTTTGTTGGTCTCGAAACTGACCTCCGCGGCTGGCGGGGTCCAGTCCTGTGGGTAGAGAACACTGCGCCAGGCCAAAGCTGGAACTGCGCCGCACAGTAAGAGGAGGCTCAAGAGCAGGAACGGCTGGTTGAACGAAATCCTTGCCGGCCTCAGGAGTGATAACAACAGCGCCATGATAGGCGGATTCCATAGCCGAATTCCGTCCCGTTGTCGAGGGTTGCATCCAGGTTTGCATCCGGCCCAACAACACCCCGCAGGGTGTGGGTACCCTGGAAACCGCCAGGAGACTGACCGCCGATGAACGCCAATGGATGCCTGGATCCGCATCCCTTCGCGATCAGGCCTCAAATCACGAAATCCTGATATTCAGGCCTCACCAACTCGATGGGGGGCAGGAGCATGCCGGCAGCGACAGTTGCATTGGTGCCCGGCTCAATCAGAATAAATGCGCCGGTCAACCGGTTGGTCGAATAGCCGTCATAGACCAGCGGCCTGGAGGTCCGCAACCTGATCTCGCCAACATCGTTTATGGCCAGTTCCCGCGGCTCGGGCTCCGATTCGAAATTGTTGATATTTAGCCTGCTCTCCAGGGAGGTGATCACCGCCTGCACGGTGGCAGTCGTATGTTTCAGCAGGTATTTCCTGCCACCCACCAAGGGGCGCTGATGCATCCAGCAAATTTTGGCCCGCACATCCGGCGTCATGCCCGGCATGTTGTCCAGGCCGATGATCATGTCCCCGCGGCTGACGTCGATGTCATCCTCCAACACCAGGGTGACCGATTGCGGGCAGAAAGCCTCTGGCAACGGGCCGTCGTAAGTCCAGATCTGCTTGACCGTACTTCTTAAACCGCCAGGCAGAATCATGACTTTTTGGCCGACACGCACAATGCCACCCGCAATCTGACCGCTGAACCCGCGGAAATCGTGCAAATCCGCATGGGTGGGATTGTTCGGCCGGTTGACCCACTGCACGGGCAGGCGGAAACCGTTCAGGTTCCAATCGCTGGCAATGTGAACCGTCTCCAGATGGCCCAGCAACGCCGGCCCCTGGTACCAGGGCGTCTGAGTGGAAGGCGTCACCACATTATCACCGTTCAGCGCACTGATGGGTATGAATTTGACATCCTTGATGTCCAACCGCGGCAAGAATTCCTCAAATTGATCGCGAATCTCCAGGAATCGCTCTTCGCTCCAATTCACCAGATCCATCTTGTTGATGGCCACCACCAGGTGCGGAATGCCCAGCAACGAGGCCAGGCAGGTGTGCCGCCGGCTTTGCTCGATCACCCCGAGACGCGCATCCACCAGGACGATCGCGAGATTCGCCGAGGACGCGCCAGTGACCATGTTGCGGGTGTATTGAATATGGCCCGGGGTGTCGGCAATGATGAATTTGCGGCGTGGAGTGGCGAAATAGCGATACGCCACATCAATTGTTATGCCCTGCTCCCGCTCAGCCCGGAGGCCGTCGGTAAGATTGGCCAGGTTCACCTGCCCCCCGCCGGTGATATCCGCGGAACGTTCGAGCGCCTCCAGTTGGTCTTCCATCAGCGATTTGGAGTCATAGAGCAGACGCCCAATCAGCGTGGATTTGCCGTCATCCACCGAACCGCAGGTGTTGAGACGCAGGATTTCGATGGGGTGGGAATGCGGTGCAACTGGTGGGCGCACGCTGGAAGAAGCCGCGTCGAGAATATCGTTGCTCATGAGATTTAAGAACGGGACATTTAGAAATAGCCTTGTTTCTTGCGGTCTTCCATGGCCGCCTCGGACGCTTTGTCGTCCGCGCGACTGCCCCGTTCCGTCACCCGGGCGGCGGCGACCTCGGTAATGATGTCCTCGACCGTAGTAGCCGGAGATTCGACCATCCCGGTGCTGATGATGTCACCGATGGTGCGAACGCGGACGACCAGATCGCGCACGGTGTCACCGGGTTTGAGCGGCAGCAGGTCGCTCACGGGCAGCCACTGTCCCTGGCGCCGAACGCATTTGCGAAGGTGGCTGTAATAGATGCTGGGCACCTCCAGTGTTTCCCGCTGAATGTATTCCCAGACATCCATCTCGGTCCAATTGCTGAGCGGAAACACGCGCATGTGCTCCCCGGCATTCAGGCGGCCATTATAGAGATTCCAAATCTCCGGGCGCTGATTCTTGGGGTCCCACTGGCCGAAGCTGTCGCGAAAACTGAAGAATCGCTCCTTGGCGCGGGCCTTCTCCTCGTCGCGACGCGCGCCGCCAATGCAGCAATCGAACCGGAACTCCTCCACCGCTGCCAGCAACGTGGGTATCTGCAACCGGTTGCGGCTGACCTCGCCAGGCGCAGGGATGGCGATGCCCGCGGCAATGGCATCCGCCACCTTGCGGATCACCAGGCGCGCACCCAATTCCCGCGCGCGACGGTCCCGGAACTCATTGAGCTCGGGGAAATGATGGCCCGTGTCCACGTTCAGCAGGGGCATCGGCAGGTCCGCGGGACGGAACGCCTTCTCCGCCAGGCGGAGCAGGCAGATGGAATCTTTCCCGCCGGAAAACAACAGGCAGGGCCGCTCGAATTCGGCGGCCACCTCGCGCATAATATGGATGGCCTCGGTTTCGAGGTGCTGCAGGTGGTCGATTTGATAGCTCCGAGAGCCGGTGGTTCTGGCCGGGGCGGCGGCCGCCTCGCTGACTCGGTTGATCGCTGCCGGGACTGGAATCATTGCTGTGCTCATGCGGTAAACCTCAACTCGCGGCCGCCGCGCTGGCAGCCGCTTTTCCACCCCACGCGGCATGCAGGCCGCACTCGCGCTTTTCGTCCGCTTTGGCGGGGTCAAAGTAGTCCCACTCGTTGGGAAGGTGATGCTCTGAAAGGTATCGTTCCATTTCA
>JBBQYD010000066.1:0-15577 GCA_038209025.1 Verrucomicrobiota bacterium
ATGTTCGCGTGTTTGCTGCTGGCTGCGGCTTCCACAGTTTCGGCACGACCAGTCGGGCGTTCTCCGTATGCGCCTCCGGCAGCGCCTGAGCCTTATTACGAACCGCCGATTACGGCGCCAGTGGCGGAGTTAGGATTGCAGTTTATTTGCCTGGCAATTTGCTGAAGAGTGGCTCCCCGGTGGGGCCGGTTTAGAGGGGTGATAATGTTTCAAGAACCAAGGGCGAACCTTGGTTTTTTCGTTGTATGCATCCTTCAAGAGAGGCTGGTTTTCCCCAAGCTCGCATGGCAGGCAGCGGCCAGTTCACCGGCTGTCCGCACTTCATTTTTGTGGCCGAAACTGGCTTCGTCAGCTCCCCATCGGTCATGAGCTACCCTGGGGATCGCGAGATCAGGGCGGACTTCGATGTTTACTATGAGGTTTCGCAGGAAGCCCAATTAGCCAATCCCCGCAACCTCACCGAACCTCCTCCCCGCGAGTTCGGAAAGCCCGTGAGTCCGGCACGCCGTGAACCGGCCGCTCCCCTTTCGTATCTGACCTTCATCCGTTAGTCTCAGCCGGTTCCCCCGATGCCCTGTTTTTCTTTGTTCCCCCGAAATTCGGGTTGGGCGGAAATCCTTTGCAAATTGTCCCGGCTGCATGGTACAAGGTGACCATGAATCGCCTGAGTCATCCGCGTAGCATCACCGCAGCCATCTCAACCATTCTCCTCGCCCTCTTTATCGGTGGATGCGATCAGCCTAAGAGTTCCCCGGAAAAAGGCGCTGGCCAGGCTGCAAAAGGAGGCGCCTACACGGTTGGCTTCAGCCAGTGCAACCTCGGCGAACCTTGGCGCGTCGAAATGAACGCCCAGGTCAAAGCCGCGGCCGATCAACACCCCGAGGTCAAAGTCATCTTCAAAGACGCTCAAAACGACACCCTCAAGCAGCGCGCGCACGTCGAAGAATTCGTCAGCGCCGGCGTGGACTTGATCATCATCAGTCCAAAAGAAGCGCAACCTCTCACCGAACCCGTTGCCAAAGCCATGGACGCAAAGATCCCCGTCATCGTCCTCGACCGTCGTCTCCTCGGGGAAAAATACACCTGCTTTATCGGGGCCGATAACAAGAAAATCGGACACGCCGCCGGCGCATGGATCGTCAACAAGCTCGGCGGCAAAGGCAAAGTCGTCGAACTCAAAGGCCTGATGACCTCCACCCCGGGACAGGATCGAAACAGCGGCTTCCGGGACGGCATCAAAGGCAGCAGCCTCGAAATGATTTTTGAGGCCGACATGAAATGGCTGGAGCCGGAGGCACGGAAGGAGATGGAATCCGCCCTGTCACGCTTTCCGAAAATCGACTGTGTTTACGCCCACAACGATCCCGGCGCTCACGGCGCCTATCTCGCGGCCAAGGCGGCCGGACGTGAAAAGGAAATGATGTTCGTGGGCATCGACGCCCTCCCGCACGAAGGGGTTGCTTACGTAAAGCAAGGCATCCTCGACGCCAGTTTCCAATATCCCACCGGCGGGGCTGAGGCCATCGATGCCGCGTTGAAGATCCTCAGAGGCGAAACCGTTGCCAAGGAAATCACCCTGGGATCCCGCGTATTCGATAAAGAAACCGTGGCCGAAGGCGGACGGGAATTGAAGTAGGCCGCGACAAACCACAGGATTTGCCATGAAAAGAATCTCCCTCGTCCTTTTCAGCGCACTGCTGTGCGTCACCGCCGCCTGGAGCCAGCCGGCCCTGTCTTATCAGGATTTGGCCGGACGCCTCACCGATCTCGAGCATCTCGCCATGTTGCCTGAATCAGGCGAAACGTGCGCCCAATGGTCCAGCTACGACCGCAAGAGCCGGTTTGATGCCGATACCGGCAAGTACCTCGCCTGGGACGCCAATGGCGACGGCGATGGCATTATCCGCAAAGAAGGTGACAAACTGGTCCTCGCCGAAATGGAAGGTCCCGGCTGCATCTGGCGGATATGGTCCGCCACCCCAAAGGAAGGCAAGGTTACCATCTATCTCGATGGCCAGTCCGAGCCCGCCATCGACCTCCCGTTTCGCGCCTATTTCGACGGCCAGCACGCCCCGTTTACCCGTCCCGCTCTCGTGCATACCGTCGCCAGGGGATGGAACAACTACACCCCCATCCCTTATCAGAAATCGTGCAAAATCGTGGCCGACCCCGGTTGGGGACAATACTACCAGTTTGTTTATTCCACCTTCCCCAAGGGCACCGTGGTCCCCACCTTCAAGACCACTCTGTCTGACGATGCCGAAAAAGCCCTGGACCGAGCCAACGAAATCCTGACCAAAACCGGACCCCGGACCCCGAAAGCGGGCGGCGGACTTACAAAGTTGCGCCTCGAAAAGGATCAGTCCCAAACCTCCACCAGACTGGCTGGTCCTGCCGCCATTTCCGTGCTGCGCATCAAACCCCAGGCCGGTGCCGGTTGGAACGACATCGATGGCCTTCGTTCTCTCGCCCTGGAAATCCGCTGGGAAGGCCAGCCCCAGGCCAGTGTCTGGTGTCCCCTCGGTGACTTCTTTGGGACCGCCCTTGGCGCGAACGCCTACAAATCCCTGCCCCTTGGCCTCGGAGAAGATGGCTGGTGGTACTGCAATTGGTACATGCCGTTCGCCAAATCCGCTGAAGTGCTCCTTCACAATGATAACGGCCAGCCGGTCGCCGTTGATTGCGAAATCACCACGGAACCCCTTACCCAGGACATTTCGAAACTCGGTCGCTTCCATGCCAAATGGCATCGCGACGAGTTCCTGCCTACCAAGCCGGAGTTGGAGATCGATTGGCCATTTCTCAGAACCACCGGGGCCGGCCGGTTTGTCGGCCTCATGCTTCATATTTGGAACCCCCGCGGCGGTTGGTGGGGCGAAGGCGATGAAAAGTTCTTCGTTGATGGCGAGCGCTTTCCCTCCACCTTCGGAACCGGCTCCGAGGACTACTTCGGTTATGCCTGGTGTGATCCCGGCCTGTTCCAAAACGCGTTTCATAACCAGACCCGGAATGATGGCAACAACAAAGGACATGTCTCGGTCAACCGCTGGCACATCACCGATAGCATCCCGTTCGGAAAATCCTTCGATGGCATCATCGAAAAATATTATCCCAACCGGCGCCCCACCCTTTATGCCGGGGTGGCTTACTGGTATCTGGCCGCCGATGGCGAAGACCCCTACCATCCGGTGCCGGTCGATTCCCGGATCGGGTATTGGACCCCGGTGGAAACCTACAAAGTTCCGGGCGTCCTGGAAGGAGAGAAGCTCAAGATTCTCAGCAAGACTCGCGGCAACCCCCACGAACAGGACATCTCCGGCTTCGGCGAAGAGAAATGGAGCAACGATACGCAGCTCTGGTGGATTGACGCCAAACCTGGCGATATCCTCGAACTGGCGGTGCCCGTCGCCAAAGCAGGCAAGTATGCCATCTCCGCAAACCTCACCAAGGCTCGCGATTATGGCATTGTTAAACTGTCGCTGGATGGTGAATCCCTCGGTGCCCCGATTGATCTCTATAACCGTGAAGTCGTGCCCACTGGCCCGATCAACCTGGGAACCCATGACTTATCCGCCGGCGAGCGCCGTTTGAAGATCGAGATCACCGGCGCAAATCCTGCCGCCGTAAAAGCTTACATGTTCGGTTTGGATTACCTGAAACTGGAGGAACAATGAATCAACCTGGTAACTTCCCAATTTCACGACGTGAGTTTCTGGTCCGCACCGCTCTGGGCACGGGGGCACTAGCCACCGGTCTGGCTGCGTCAAATCCGGGAGCAAAATCCCAGGGGCCGGACATCGTGGTGTTCAGTAAGATATACCAGTCCCTGAAGCTGGACTACTCTGCGTCCGCCGAGTTGACTGCCCAAGCCGGCATGCAAGGCGTGGACGCCGCGGTGCGTCCGGGTGGCGAAGTCCTTCCGGAACGGGTGAAAGACGATCTGCCACGCTACGTCGAGGCCCTCCAAAAGCATGGGCTGAAGATGCCCATGATAACCACCGCCATAACCGGCCCGGAAGAACCCCACACCGAAGCGGTGCTGACAACCGCCAAAAAATTGGGAATCCGGTATTACCGGCTTGGAGCGATCAATCCTTCCCAAGACCTGCCCAAGCCGGAACTGATCCGCCGCGTTCGCGAAAGATTCGCCCGCCTCGCTGTCATGAACCGCGAGATTGGCATAACCGCCATGCTCCAGAACCATTCCCCCTCTGGACGAAGCACCTACTTGGGTGGCGATCTGGACGACATGCGCCAAGTACTCGACGGCTTTGACCCCGCCGAAATCGGCGCAGCTTTCGACATCGGCCACGCCCTGGCTGTCCACGGAAAAGCGTGGCGGGAGAAATTCGCTCACGTGCAAAAGCACCTGCGGGTGGCCTATGCCAAAGATTGGAAACCCGGGGCAGGGTGGGTAGCCATGGGTGAGGGCGACATTCTGGGCACGGGATACTTCGACGATCTTAAAAGAATGCGGTATTCCGCGCCGGTTTCACTCCACATCGAGCACGACTGGGATGACAAGGGGGCGTCAAAAACCCGGGAACAGCTAACCAAGGTGCTGAGAGCTGATACCGCGGTGCTCCGCAAGTGGCTTGCCTGAGTAGCTGGATGATGACGGTGCGGAAGGGCGGATTAGCCCTGCCCGGAGTAATAGGCGTCCACTTTTGCGGCCACGTCCTTGTAGCCGATATCCACCTCGTATATGAGCTTGAACTGTTCGATGGCCTCCTCCTTCTTGCTCATCTGCTCCAGCACGCAGCCGAGGCCGTAAATCAGCTCCTTCTTTTCATCATCCAGGACCGGTTTTTCTTTGATGGCACTCTGGAGGGTCTTGGCAGCCATATCGAACATCCTGCGTTTCGCAAAACACTGGGCCAGGTAGTTCATTGAGGCAATTCGCCGATGCGGATTCCCCTGCGACTTCTGGAATTCCTGGATGGCCTCGCTGTATTTGCCCAATTGAAAACAAAGCTGCCCAAGCTCGAAGCGGAACTGCAGGTCGGTCGGGAAGCGTTCAACGCGTTTTTGGCTTTCCGCCAACTGAAAGGACTGTTTCTCGGCCTGAAGCCGGGCCTGGGTTTCCAGGTAATCGTTGGTGTTGGGATCAAGCAGCGAGATTTGAAACTCCAGTTTCCTGACTCGTGTATCTGAGATGCTGCGATCCAGCGTCGGGTCCGAGGAGCCGACGGCTCTCATTCTTTCATAGTAGCCCAGCGCGGTATCGAACGCTTTTTTCTGGGTGTACAGTTCGGCGAGGTCGCGCAGCACTTTCAGATTGGCCGGTTCAGTTTTCAGGCGGGCCTCATACTGCGTGATGAGTTTCTCGGTGGTATCCTCGGTTTTTACCTGGCGGTTTTCCTGCTCCAGCGTTACGGCTTCGGCTTCGTTTCTCAGAATATCCCGATAAGAGCCTGAGCCATCCGCCAACGCCTCATAGCCGCCTTCGTCGAGGGTTTTACGCGCTGAAATATTCTTCAGCGCCTGTGCCAGGTCGTTGTCCCCGGGGTTGGCATGGTAGAGTTCCGCCAGAATACGTTCGCCCCGGACTGATTCCCCCAGGTCCGCCAGAACGTTGGCGAACTGGACCGCTACGTGTTTGTCCTTGGGCGCTTGCCGATGCAGCACTTCGAGCGACATCAGCGCGGTGTGGGGCATTCCGAGGGTGATGGCTGCTTCCACGGCGATCCGATGGGCATGCATGTTGTTGGGGTCGCTATTAAGCACTTGCTCGACGGTGTGGAGGGCTTCGGCGGGATCTTTGCGGAGTGCCATTTGCGCCTTGGCCACCATGGGCGAGGAGCTGGCGGTGCCGATGAATCTCTTAAAAAAGCCGCCCCCTGAACCAGCCTTGCCGCTTTGGGCGGTCCTCAGTTCCTTGCGAATCTCGTGAAAAGCCGGGTCGCGTTGCAGTATCTGGGTGAACAGGTCGATGGCGTAATCGAAATTATCGCGCACCAGTGCGTCATGCCCCCGGGTGTAAAGACCTCTCAGATCGCGGGAAAGCTCGCCTACACTCTTCTCAGCCATGGGGGAATATAAGCATGCATGCGCCTTGGATTCCAAGTCAAAACTAGGGCTGGGCGACTTCCGGCACAGTCATGGGGCACCTATCAGACCCTCAGCTTCCAGAGTGGGCGTGCAGATGGCGGGGTTCCCGAGGCAAAAATTTCCCGGGGATGGTTCCGAAAGATGGTTTGTGGGGAGCCCCGGAGAAATGCCGCTGTTTCTTTTTTCTTCCGTGCAAAGCTGGGGAGGGGCTATAGTATCGGCCCGTCTTAACCGGCGGGAACATTGCGGTTTCAAACCTGAAATTCATACTATGCCACTGACACACACAAAAGACCTGTTCGCGAAGGCGCTTAGAGGCAAATACGCGATTGGCGCGTTCAACGTCAACAACATGGAGTTGCTCCAGGCCATTGTTGAGGCTTGCGAGGAGGAGAAGGCCCCGGTCATGCTCCAAATCTCCAAAGGCGCGCGGCAGTATGCCAATCCGGTTTACCTCAAAAAGCTGATTGAGGCCGCCGTCAGCCTTTCCAACATTCCGATTGCCGTTCATCTCGACCATGGCGATACCTTCGAACTGTGCAAGGATTGTATTGATGAAGGCTTTACCAGCGTGATGATCGACGCGAGCCACGAACCATTTGATAAGAACGTTGAAATCTGCCGCAAAGTGGTGGAATACGCGCACAAGCATAATTGTGTGGTGGAGGGGGAACTTGGCCACCTGGTAGGCGCCCAATTTGACGAAGGTGAAGAGGGCGGCAGCTATTCCAAGGAAGGCCACTACACGCATCCGGAGGAAGCGGTAAAATTTGTAAAAATGTCGGGCGTGGATTCGCTGGCGGTGGCCATCGGCAACTCCCATGGCGCCTACAAGTTCAAGGGCGAACAGCATCTCGATCTGGAGCGTCTGAAATTAATCAAAGCCGCTTTAATGGAGGCTGGGCTGGGAGATTACCCGCTGGTGCTGCATGGGGCCTCCAGCGTGCCGAAAGATCTGGTCGAAGAGATCAACAAGTACGGCGGCAAAATGGGCACCGATACGGCGGGTGTTTCGGAGTCTGACATTGAGGTTGCCCGCCGGATTGGCTGCACCAAGGTGAATATTGACACCGATCTGCGGCTTGCCATGACGGCGGCCATTCGCAAGGCGTTTGCCGAGAATCCGAAGGAATTCGACCCGCGCAAGTACCTGGGGCCGGCCCGCAACAAGGTAAAAGATCTGGTGCGGCACAAGGTGCGCGATGTGCTTTGCTGCGCGGGCCATGCGTTTGATTAAGCGGCGGCGAGGGATTTCCGAATGAGAGTGGCGCCTTTGGGCGCCACTCTCATTTGGTGAACCAGCGGCAAAACCCTGCCGTCATTGCCGCGGCATCCCCCTCACTTGAGCCAGGGCGCGATGATCTCATTTGCCCAGATTTGCTCGACGGGTTGGCGACTGCGGACCAGGGCCGCTTGTTTCCCATTCACCAGCACCTCCGCCGCCAAACAACGCGTGTTGTAATTGGAGCCCATCACGGAGCCGTAGGCCCCCGCGCTAAGGACAGCCAGATAATCTCCCTCCCCCATTTTGGGAAGCGGCCGGTCATGGCAGAAGTAATCGCCGGATTCGCAAATTGGACCTACCACGTCGCTGGAGACGAGTTTGCCTGCCTTGCGGGCAACCGGCACAATTTCGTGATAGGCATCGTAGAACGCCGGGCGAATCAGGTCGTTCATCGCCGCGTCCACGATGAGAAAATTCTTTTTGCCGGTGCGTTTCACGTATTCCAGACGCGTGACCAGAATACCGGAGTTGCCGGAAATGAATCGTCCCGGTTCGATCAGGATCTTCAAGCCGAGCGACTGAAGTTCCGGCAGCAGCCGTGCCGCGTATTTCTCAGGCGTGAGGATCTTCTTTCCCGGGCCGACGTTCCACCAGGCGGGATCGCCGCTGGCCAGGGCGGGGTTATAGACAATGCCCAAGCCGCCACCGATGCTGAAGAATTCAATTCCGTGGCTGGCTTTCAGGCGGGCGGCCAAAGGGGCGACCTTCCGGACAGCCAGTTCGAAGGGCGTGACCTCCGTAATCTGTGACCCGATGTGCATTTGCACACCGCGCAGTTTCAGGTTCTTTAGCTTGCGCGCACGGGCATAGAGCGCCTCGACTCCCTCAAAGGCGATGCCAAACTTGTTTTCATAGGTCCCGGTGGTGATTTTTTTGTGCGTGCCGGCCTCCACGTTTGGATTCACCCGAACGGCTACTGGCGCCTGTTTCTTGAGTTTGGCCGCCAGGCGGTTGAGGCGGTGCAATTCCGGTTCGCTCTCCACGTTGAATGTATATACCCCCTGCCGAAGAGCATACTCGATTTCCGAGTCGGTTTTGCCGACACCCGCGAACGCGCATTTGCCGGGGTCGCCGCCCGCGGCAATCGCCCGCTGGAGTTCCCCGCCGCTCACCAGGTCAAAACCGCTTCCCAGTTGCGCCAGGGTGCGGAGCACTGACAGGCTCGAGTTTGACTTCATGGCGAAACACACCAAGTGATCCACCGGCGCCAGAGCGGCGTTCAGGGACGCCAAGCGCTCAACCAGTGTGCGCGAGGAATACACGAACAACGGCGTGCCAAATTTCCGTGCCAGCGATTCGATGCTCACATCCTCGCAGAACAGCTTCCGGCCTGAATATCTATAATAATGCATGGCCGCATAGTGTTAGTTTTTCCACCGGGTGGTGCAAAGACAAAAAAACGCCGAACACGGGGTGTGTTCGGCGTTGGGAGATGAAGAAAGTCTATTGCCCCATAAGACGGGCGCGCTCGCGGTGGTAATCCTCGGGCGTGATCTGGTCAGCCTGGTAGCGACGAAGTAGTTCCTGCATTTGCTGCTGCTTGGTGCCGGTCAAAGGTGAAACCGGCGCGGGCAGTGGTTCCAAGGCCTCCAAACCCGTCTTTGGCTTGGTTGTTTTGGCGCTTATGGCTGCCGCCTTCTTCTTAGGCTGCGGCTGGTCTTTCTTTACGGCAGTGGCGGGCTTGGCTGCGACCTTGGCGGCTGGAGCCGAGGCCGCCGGGGTGATTGTCACTTTTGGCTCAACCTTCTTGGCGGGCAGCTTTTGGGCAGGTTGTTCGACTTTTTTCTGGACTGCAGCCGGCTGAGATTTCCTTTTTGCCTCGGCCTCTTTGGCCGCCAGATCAGCCTTGCGTTTGGCCTCCGCCTCCCTGGCGATCGAGGCCTTGCGATCCTGCTCGGCCCGCCGTTTGGCCGCCAGCTCGGCGTCTTTGCGAGCCTGTTCGGCCCTGGCCTCCTGGGCTTTGATGGCTTCCATCTCCTTGCGCAAAGCCACTTTGGCTTTGGCCTGGGCCGCTGGGTCGATTCTCGACCCCGGGCCTGAGGCTGGCTCGGCAAGGGCGGCGCGCAGGGCGGCTTTGGCTTTGGCCTGCGCCGCCGGGTCAGCCTTGGGAGCCGTGCCCGCAGAGAGGTCTGTTGGGACGGCGCGCAGCGCGGCTTTGGCCTTCGCCTGCGCCGCGGTATCGCCAGTGATTCGGATCGGCACCGCCGCTTGGGAAGGGGTGGACATGGCGGGGGTGGCTGCATCGGGGTGCTGGTCCAGTTCCTTCATTTTGGCGCGGACGGCTTGCTGCGCCTTGGACTGTGCCTGGGTGTCCGATCTTTGGACCACGATGGGCTGTGCTGGAGCACGTGACGGGGCTTGTGCAGTGGCGGGGGCATTTTGTCTGGCCGCCGCTGGAGCCGGGGTGGTGGCAGACCCGGCGGCTGCATCCTCTTTCATGGCTTCCCGCAGAGCCTTCCTAGCCTTGGCCTGGGCTTCGGTATCCTGTGAGAAAGCGGTGCAGAAGATTACGCCAGAAATGGCCGCGCAAAGAACCAACAATGATTTTGAAATCCGCATACGCGGCGTTTTAAGGTAAAATGGCCTGCGATGCAATAGCATTCAACTTTGAGAGGACACAAAAAAGCTCCAGGGGGGAACGGGCGCGGGCCGGTGTTCATCGCACTTGGGCCTCAAAACGATGCGTTTTAGCTGATCATATGGCTGGAATATCAAAAGATCGGGCGAAATATCTCGTTGACATTTTCAGCGAGAGCCGGTTTAAGTAAGGTAATTAAAATGAAGACCCTGCACGCACTCATCGGGCTTGCCACCCTGACCACCGCAGCCGCCCAGGCGCAATTCACCGCCGGGAATCTCGCTGTTTTACGGGTGGGCGATGGCCTTCAGAATATTCTGAACACCGGGAACTCGATTTTCATCGACCAGTTCACTACGGGAGGGAGCCCGGTCAACTCCGTTCCAATTCCTGATGCAGGCCCCAACGCACTCGTGGTCAGTGGCTCTGCGACCGCTGAGGGGTACCTCTCCCTGTCGGCGGATCGGCGGTTCGTGACGTTCGCGGCATACAATACGCCTCGCCCATACTCAGCTTCGGTTTCCACGTCACCCTCCGTGACGGTGCCTCGCGCCATTGGGATGGTATCCTACGACGGCACCGTTAGCATGCCCGCCTCCACCACGACAGCCTACAACAGCCAGAGCTGGCGTAGCGCGGTGACCGATGGCGGCGGGAATTACTGGGGTTCTGGCAGCGGTTCAGGCGGCGGGCCCTATGCCATGGGCGCCACTCCTGGCATGCTGCAGACCACCTACGCTACTTTGCGGCAGGTTAACATTATTAATGGGAGCATTTATTTTGCCCACTCCGGCACCGTTGGTTCGGGGCCGGGCATCTATTACTTCAACGGCATGCCGAACACGGCGAGCACAGCTAACCTGCTCTTCGCCACGGGCACCGGATCGACTCCCAACGACTTCGCCATGTCTCCGGATGGGAGCGTTATGTATGTTGCTGATGACCGGGCAGTGGCCAGCGGCGGCGGCGTTCAGAGATGGGAGTTTGCCGGCTCATCGTGGAGCCTGAGTTATACATTGGGGACCGGAGGAACCGTCGGAGCGAGAGGGTTGGCGGTGGATTTTAGCGGGATCAACCCGTTCATTTACGCGATCACCGCCGAATCGACGGCCACGCGTTTGATCGGCATTACGGACGCAGGCTCTGGATCAATTGCCACCTCGTTGGCTACGGCGGGCACGAACATGCGTTTCCGCGGTTTGGAGTTTGTGCCGGTCATTCCGGAACCCTCCAGCCTCACACTGCTGGGGCTTGCGGGAGCCGCGTTGTTCATGCGCCGTCGCAACGCCTGATCCCGAGCCGGTTTTCATTGCCGCGCGTCGTGAAGCAATTCAGGGCGCGCGGTTTTGCTTGCCAGAACGCGGCGTCCACGCCAGATGATGGCTGGCAACACATGAGCATGAACAACCTTAAGAACAAGTGGGTCCTGATCACGGGAGCGTCGAGCGGCTTTGGAGCGGCGGCGGCCCGGGCTTTTGGCCAGGCAGGAGCGCGGTTGATACTTGGAGCCCGGCGAGCCGACAGGCTGGCGGAGGTGGCCCAAATGGCATTGGCGGCCGGCGCTCCGCAGGCCGTGTTTCAGGTCATGGACGTGACGAGCACGGCGAGCGTGGAGAGTTTCATGGCTTGGACGCGCCAGCTAACCACCCGGTTGGATGTGCTGATCAACAACGCCGGCGGGGCTCATGGTCTGGATACCGTGGCCCAGGCCAAGGATGAGGATTGGGAACGCATGTTGCAGACCAATGTGCTCGGGGTGCTGCGGGTAACGCGCGCGGCCTTGCCGCTCATGGCAGGCAATCCGGGGAGTTCGATCATCAACATTGGTTCCTATGCCGGGCACGTTGCGTACGAAGGTGGTGCGGCCTATTGCGCGGCGAAAGCCGGCGAGTTGCAGATCACCCGGGCCCTGCGCCTGGAACTCTGTGGCATCGGTGTGCGCGTGAGCACGATTGATCCAGGCATGGCGGAGACCGAGTTTTCTGTGGTTCGTTTCAAAGGCGACGCCCGGAGGGCATCCCAGGTGTATGCGGGGGTCGATGCGCTGCAAGCGGAAGACATAGCGGAGATCATGGTATGGGTGGCGAGCCGTCCGCCTCACGTGAACATCGATGAGTTGCTCGTGAAACCCACCGATCAAGCGGCGATCCACAAGGTTCACCGGCGGGAGCAGCTCTAGCGAATGCCTTGGCGGGAACGTGCGGCGCTGGCCCGCGTGGAGCGTCAGCCGGGAGCCAGGGCGCGGCTGGCCGGCAACCGTCAGTCGCGTTGGTTTTTCTTGAGAGCTTCGGTGAACCAATCGACGGGTTTGGGTGGCGGCGGATTTGAGGGCCGGCCGGTGCGCTGGGGGCCGGGGGAGGTTCTGGCGGTGGGGCTGCCGCCAAGTTCCGGGTTCGTTTTCATGGACAGGGCAATGCGCTTGCGGGGGAGGTCCACTTCCACGACCGTGACCATGACCTTCTGCTGAACTTTAACGACCTCCGCCGGGTTTTTGACAAAGCGGTCCGCGAGCTGGCTGACATGCACAAGTCCATCCTGATGGACGCCAATATCCACGAACGCCCCGAAGGCGGTGACGTTGGTGACGATACCCGGGAGCTTCATGCCGGGGCGCAGATCTTCCAGTTTGTCCACGCCCTCCTTGAAGGCGAAGAGTTCGAATTGTTCGCGCGGGTCACGTCCGGGTTTGGCGAGTTCGGCGAGTATGTCGTTAAGCGTCGGCAGGCCGACCGTCGGGGTGACATACTTTTGGAGCTGTATTTTTTGCCGCAGGGCGGCGCTGAGCGTGAGGTCGCGCACGGTGCAATCGAGGTCGCGCGAGATGCTGTCAACGATGCGGTAGCTTTCGGGATGGACGGCGCTGGCATCCAGCGGGTGCTGGCTATCGCGAATGCGGAGGAACCCTGCGGCTTGCTCAAAGGCTTTGTCACCCAGGCGGGGTACCTTGAGCAACTCCGCCCTGGATTTGAACGGGCCGTTTTGATCGCGGAAGGCGACAATGTTGGCGGCCAGCGCGTGGCCGAGGCCCGAAACGTAGCTGAGCAACTGTTTGCTCGCGGTGTTCAGTTCGACACCGACACCGTTGACACAACTCATAACGACGTCGTCCAGGCTTCGCTTAAGCGCCTTCTGGTCCACGTCATGCTGATATTGGCCGACGCCAATGGATTTGGGGTCGAGCTTGACCAGTTCCGCAAGCGGATCCATCAGGCGGCGGCCGATGGACACGGCGCCGCGAACGGTCACGTCCTGGTCGGGAAATTCCTCGCGGGCGGCCTCCGAGGCCGAGTAGATGGAAGCGCCGCTCTCGTTGACCATGACGATGGGCAGGGGAAGTTTGAGAGCACGAATGAAAGCCTCGGTTTCGCGGCCGGCGGTGCCATTGCCAATGGCAATGGCTTCGATCTGGTATTTGCGGACGATGGCACGGACGGTCTCGGCGGCTTCACTGACGCGGTAATCGGAAAGGGTTGGGTAAATGACGTCGTGGTGGAGCAGCTTGCTCTGCCGGTCCAGACACACGATTTTGCAGCCGGTGCGGAAGCCGGGATCAATGGCGAGGACATGCTTGCGTCCCAGGGGCGGGGCCAGCAGGAGTTCGCGAAGGTTTTCCGCAAAGACGCGGATCGCCTCCAAGTCGGCCTTCTTCTTGGATTCGATGCGCATTTCCACTTCGATCGCGGGGCCGAGGAGGCGTTTGTAGCTGTCCTGGACGGCCAGGCGAACCTGTTCCGCGGCGGGGCGCCCGGGAGCCTTGACGAACAGCGGTTCCAGGAGCAGGAGGGCTTCCTCTTCCGGGGGCGTGATGCGCAGCATGAGGAAACCCTCCTCTTCGCCGCGGCGGATGGCCAGCAGGCGGTGGCTGGGAATCTGCCCCAGGGGTTCGCTCCAATCGAAGTAGTCCTTAAACTTGGCGGCGGCGTCTTCCTTGCCGGTGAGGACTTTTGAGCGGACGACGGCTTTGGCGAGGAAAAGGGCGCGGGTTCGTTCGCGGGCGAGGGCGTCGTCACTGACGCGCTCAGCCAGGATATCGCGGGCCCCGGCGAGCGCTTCTTCAGGCGTGGCAACGCCCTTCTCCGCATCGACAAATGCCCCGGCCTCGGTCTCGGGTTGGGCGGTGGCCTGGGACGCGAAGAGCAGGTCGGCCAAGGGCTCAAGGCCTTTCTCTTTGGCCATCATGGCACGCGTGCGGCGTTTGGGACGATACGGTTGAAAGATGTCCTCCAGGGTCGCGAGTGTTTCGGCGGCACCCAGCGCGTTTTTCAGGGTTTCCGTGAGGAGGTTGCGTTCCTCAAGCGATTTGATGATCGAATTCCGGCGGTCATCCACTTCGGCCAGGGTGAGGAGTCGTTCGCGGATATTGGTTACCGCCACTTCATCCAGCGAGCCGGTGGCTTCTTTGCGGTAGCGCGAGATGAACGGGACCGTGGCGCCTTCCGCGAGGAGGCGGGCGGTGGCGGCCACCTGGCGTGGCTGCACCTGGAGTTCCAAAGCGATTTTTGCGACGTGATTTTCGTTCATGCAACAGCGGCCAGTGCGTCGGCCGGGCCGCTATCATCCTAAACTGCAAGGCCGGGGCAAACAGAAATATGAAGTTGTGAATAAGTACAGGCAGAGAGCTTGGAAACAACCGGTGAAGTCGTCCCAGAAGGAAGTCAAAGAAACGATGAACGACCGTGAAGTCCGAGCCTTCAGCACCTGGCTGCGGCGCTCACTTTAGATCTGATTTGCGGTTGCGAAGCCGGGACAGGGTTGAGCGGGTCGCCATGTCCCGGCGGCGTTGGTCCGCCAACTGATTGGAGTGGAACTGACGGTTTTCCAGATCGCCCGGTTTGGGTTCTGTTTTTTTGGATTTCTGCGGGCGATTCGGCATGAGTGCAAGGTGGCATGGAAACCGGCGACATGCGAGCAAAACCTTTCCGCACGGCGCTGTCACGCGCGACCCAGGCGCCCTTGCTGCCCATCCGGAACTCGAGCTCTCCGCGGCAGGAATCGCTTAACCGCCGCACTTGGCGGTGAGTCTCGCGACCTCGGTCTCCAATTCGCGCATGCGGTGGAGCAGGTCGGGCAAGTGCTGCATGGCAATCATCTGGCGTTTGGCCTGCCGGTCGGGAGCGGCGGGAGTACCCAGCACGCGGCCACCGTCCTCCACGTCGCGCATGACGCCTGACTTGGCGCCCACCACCACCTGGTTGCCCAGTTTCAGATGATCCGCAATTCCGGATTGGGATGCCACCACCACGTAATCCCCCAACCGGGTGCTGCCGGCAAAACCTACCTGGCCCATAACCAGGCAGTGCCGACCGATGACCACGTTATGGGCCACATGGACCAAGTTGTCGATCTTGGTGCCTTCGCCAATGACCGTCGGACCCAGCGTGCCGCGGTCGATGGCGGTATTGGCCCCGATTTCCACATCATCGTGAATGATGACGTTCCCAAGCTGGAGCACTTTGCGGTGGCGACCTTCGTCGAGCACGTAGCCGAATCCATCCGAACCGATAACCGTGCCGGCGTGGATTATGACCCGGGCACCAAGTTGGGTTTTCCGGTACAGAACGACATTCGGGAACAGGCATGTGTCCTCGCCCACCTGGCAGTCGTTCCGCAGGTCGTTTCCGCCCATCAGGACCGCGCGGGCACCCAGTCGCACCCGGGCGCCC
>JBBQYD010000067.1:0-15570 GCA_038209025.1 Verrucomicrobiota bacterium
CCAGCGGGTCCACCACATTGCCGGTGCTTTTGCTCATCTTCTGGTCGTCCTTTTGCCACCAGCCATGCACCAGGACTTGTTTCGGCAGCGGCGCGCCCATGGCCTTCAGCATGATAGGCCAGTAAACCGCGTGAAATTTCAGGATGTCCTTGCCGATCACGTGAATGTCCGCCGGCCAGAGCGACAGGCCGGGCGTCGCGTCCGGAGGACGGATATATGCGGGAACTCCGGGGTCTGCCTGGGCGGCGGGGACACTGATGTAATTCGTGAGCGCGTCGAACCACACATAAGTGACGTACTGGGGGTCGAAGGGCAGGGGGATGCCCCAGTTCAACCGCGCGGCCGGCCGGCTGATGCAGAGGTCTTCCAGCGTGTTATTCTTGAGAAAGCCGAGCACTTCATTGCGCCGGTAAGCCGGTGAGACGAACCCGGGGTTTTTCTCAATATAGTCGATCAGCCACGCCTGGTGAACTTTGAGTTTGAAATAGTAGTTATCCTCCTGCAAGCGGACCACCTCACCGTAGGATGGATCGAAGGATCCGTCCGGCAGGCGGTCTTTTTCGGTCAGGAAGGTTTCTTCCTTGGCTGAATAGAATCCTTCATACGCGGCTTTGTAAAAGTGGCCTTCGGCGTAGAGGCGGGAGAGCACGGCCTGGACGGTTTGCTTATGGCGCGCCTGGGTGGTGCGCACGAAATCATCGTTGGACAACCCCAGGCGGTTGACGAACCGCTGCCAACTATCCGCCAGCTCATCGCAATAAGGCTGCGGCTGTTTGCCCTCCGCCAGGGCGGCCTGCTGCACTTTTTGTCCGTGTTCGTCCAGGCCGGTGAGAAAGAACGTCTCCTGTCCCAGGCTTCGCCGGGAGCGGGCGATCACATCGGCAATGACCTTTTCATAGGCATGCCCCAGATGCGGATGCCCATTCACGTAATCAATGGCGGTTGTGATATAGAACCGTTTATTCATGGGGGATACTGTGACCGAGTAGCCGAGGATTGGCAACAGCGCACGCTGGGTCCTGATATGGTCCTTGTGGCGGCAATTGTCCAGGTGCCATCAACAGGCGTGGGCCAGACATCCGGTGCGGCGCAACAGTCAGCCAGGCCCATGTTCCGATAATTTGCCAAAATTGACTGAATCGATTGGGCGAACAGGGAATCGCGCCACTCCGCTCCCCACCCTCTGTGGCCATTTCATGCCACATGACGCCAGGGTCGGTTTCTGTTGATATCTGGGAAAACATCCGAATGAGAATGAAAACCCTCAAGTCCCTGACCAGGCTGATGGTCTGGTTGGCGGCGACCATGACAGCTTGGCCCTTGTTCGCGGCCGAACCCGGCAAGCCGAATATCCTGTTGATTGTGGCGGACGATCTGAACGATTGGATTTCGCCGATGGGCGGGCACCCGCAGGTTAAAACGCCCAACCTCGACCGGTTGGCGGCCCGGGGGGTCACGTTCATGAATGCGCATTGTGCCGCTCCGCTGTGCAATCCATCGCGTACGGCCTACATGAGCGGCAAGCGGCCCTCCACCACCGGCATTTACGATAATCAGCAAATCTGGATGCCGCACATTGAGCGCGGGGTGTGCATTAATGACTATGTGCGCAAACACGGCTTTGCTTCCTTTGCGGCTGGCAAGATTTACCATTACCGCAACTACCGGGCCGAGGAGTGGGACGAGGTTTTTTACCCTCGCGACGACACCCTGCCGATGTCGCAAGCCGACCGAACGCCGGGACCCTTTGGCTACCGGATGTTCACCGAGGGCAAGCCCGAAGCCAAGTTCCAGGAGCAACGAGCGGAAAACGTGCTGGTGGATGCACAGAGCGTGACGTGGTGCATCGACAAATTCAACGGGCAGACCAACCGGTTTTTCATGGCGTGTGGTTTGCACCGTCCTCATACGCCCTGGGATGTGCCCAAGAAATACTTTGATCTCTATCCATTGGAAACCCTGCAGTTGCCAAAGGTGCTGACCAATGATCTGGCGGACGTCCCGCCGCGGGGCCGCGAATTCGCGAATCCCGGCGGAGCCCATGCCGCAGTGCTAAAGGCCGGCCTGTGGAAGGATCGAGTGCGAGGTTACCTGGCGGCCATTTCCTATGCGGATGCGCAGATTGGGCGATTGCTGGACGCGCTGGACAAGTCCCGGCACAAGGACAACACCATCATTGTGTTTGTGGGCGACAACGGCTGGCATCTGGGAGAAAAGGAGCATTGGGCCAAGGTGACCCTTTGGTCCGAGGCGGCCCGCGTGCCAATGATCTGGGTGGCGCCCGGGGTTGCCAAAGCCGGGGCCAGGTGCGATCAGGGCGTTGATGCGATGAGCATTTATCCCACGCTTTGCGAGTTGGCGGGAATCCCGGTGCCAAAACATGTGGAAGGCATGAATATCAAGCCGTTGCTCGCCAACCCTGACGCCGAGTGGGCGCAACCGGCCTTGACTACCATGTACAAAGGCAATCACACCCTCACCACTGCGGAATGGCGTTACATTCGGTACCAGGATGGCACGGAAGAGCTGTACAACCTGCGCAGTGATCCCAACGAGTGGGTCAACCTGTCGGCGAAACCTGAACTCAAAAGTGTCAAGGATCGGCTGGCGAAGTATCTGCCCCAGTCCGATGCGGAACCAGTCGAACATCAAACTGGGGCGGCCGAAAAGAAAAAGAAGAAGCGGCGGGCCGCCGCCCGGGCAACGGGTGAAGAATAAACGTGCAACCCATCAGACAGAACCCAAACCTATGAAGAGAACGCCTCAGTTCGGATTAGCGCTGGTGCTGACAGCGCTCACTGCCCATGCGCAGTTGGTGGTCCAGGACACCTATGATGTTACTGGATCCGGCACCGGATTCACACCCGGGTCCGGTGTCAATTCAGGCATCAACCTGCCGCCTACCCGGTTGACGGGCAGCGCGGCCAGCAACCTGCGATACTACCCGACTTTCACCAGCAAAGCCGCCACCGCCTACACGATTACCGGTAGTAAACTGAAAGTGGCGGCTGCCGCCAACTCGGGACGGTTCGTTCTTTCCGCGGATGGTGCCACCTCTTACGATTTCGCCCCAGCACTGGGCATCGCGGCAGCGACGCCACTCGCTCCGCTGACCTATGACGTCACAATGAGCATGGCCAACAATTCCGCCGGTGTTCAGCGGTTTTCTTTTGCGCTGGGCACCGCTGATGGCGATGCGTTCGCCTGGGACTTTGGCCTGCAACTGTATCGGGCGGTGGCGACCGACGCCTTTTACACGATTCAAAAGCGCATCGACATTGGCTCCTCGGGGTTGGCGGATATCAATCTTCCCATCACTACCACCGCCGCCGGCACCTTCGGCAACGAGCTGAATTTCCTGATGCGGCTTACCGATGCCGGCGCGGAGAGCACCGCCTACAACTCACGTCTTCAAATCTCCATGGATGGAGGCAATTCCTTCTTCTACGACACGGCCGCGGATTCAGCTTTGCCAAGTGGCTGGCGGTTCGATGGAACGGGCCGGCACTTCATCTGGGACGTTGCGGGCCAGGCAGTCGCCACGTATGATAACTTTTCGGTTGCAGTGACGCCGGAGCCTTCGGCCGTGATGATTGGACTAATGGGATTAGCCGTCTGCATGGCGTGGAAGCGTCGCGGTAATTGACCGTATGTCTAAAGGCGACCTGGCTGATCATGCCGTGAAGTGGTTCGGCACCCTGGGGCGGCGATTACAATTGAAGGTCAGCAGGTTTGTGCGCCAACGGAGGCGAAAGGCTGCCCCTCCTTCCGCAACGCACCCATCGTTTGTGATTACGGTAAAATGGCGTTGGACATGCCTGATGTTGCTCTGGCTGAGCGTCTCAGCCGGGTTGAGCGCCACGGAGTCACGACCGAATATCCTGTTTATCTTCATTGACGACATCGGCTGGGGCGACCTGTCCTGCTACGGCAGTCCGGTCAAAAACAAACAGGGACAGGTCATCACGCCGAATCTGGACAAGCTGGCCTCGCAGGGGATACGGTTTACCCAGGGATATGTCGCCGCACCTATCTGCTCCCCTTCGCGAACGGGCATGCTCACCGGGATGGAACCGTGCCGCTACGGCATTTATAGCTTTTTAAACGATAAAGCCAGCAACGCGGCGCGGAACATGGCGAACTGGTTGCAGCCGGACACCGTGTCGTCACCACGCATCTTCCAGCAGGCGGGCTACCGGACCGGGCAATTTGGCAAGTGGCACATGGGTGGCGGGCGGGACGTCAACAACGCGCCCTTTCCACAGGAATACGGCTTTGACGAGTCATTGGTGGCGTTTGAGGGGATGGGTAATCGTGTGCTGTACAATGGCCACAACCTGTCCATCCAAAACGCCGATGTGCCCGGCACGGTGGAATGGATCGAATGGTACCAGGGCGCGCCGCGCCATACGGATGCCGCGCTGACGTTCATCACGAATGCGGTGAACTCCGGGAAACGCTTCTATGTCCACGTCCCCTATAACGACACCCATTCTCCCTACAACGTGCCACCGGGGCAGGAATACAATTTCGATCACATCAGCACTGACAGTAACGCCAGGCTTTTCCTCGGCGAGTTGCACAACCTGGACAAGGAAATCGGACGGCTCGCGGGCGCGATCGACGCGTTAGGGGCGGGCACCAACACCCTGATGGTTATCGTGGGCGACAACGGCGCGCCAAATGATGCTGTGAACGGGATTCTTAATCGCAACGGTGGGTTGCGGGGCGGGAAGGGGAACCTATACGAGGGTGGCACGCGCGAGTTGTTCATCGTGCGTTGGTTGGGAAGAACGCCCGCCGGGATGGTCAATTCAAATACGGTGGTGTCCACGTTGGACCTGTTGCCAACTTATTGTTCCCTGGCGGGGCTGGCGCTCCCGAATGCGCCGTTTGCCGGGGAGAACATGAGCGATGTGTTCCTGGGCGCCACCCGGCCAAGGACTCGCCCGCTGTTCTGGGAATACGGAACGGTCTCCAACCTTTCGCCCGGGTCGCCAAAGCTGGCGATGAGGGATGGCAATTTCAAATTCATGCGCAACCCGGACGGCTCGCAACGGGAGTTCTACCTGATCCCGGAAGATCACGCGGAAGCCACCAACCGTGCAGGCGACCCCGGTTACACCGGGACGGTCACCCGCATGGAGACGGAGTTGATGAAATGGTATGACCAGGTGGTGCTCGGGAATGTCGGGGAAGTGGTTGCCTGTGGCGGCTCGAATGCCGTGGCTGAGGTGGTGGTTGATGCGTTTACGGTGGCAGGCGGAAACTCACCTGGGTCTGGTTTCGGCACCGCCGCTGGGGTCAATTACCAGGTTCAGACTCGTCTTAACGGCACCGCAGTCGGCAGTTTGCTGGGTTACCGGCTCGGCGGGACGGGCGGAACCTCACCCCGGCAGGCCGCTGATTTCAGCATCGCAGCCAACCGGCTAAGTGTTGCTCCGACGAATGGCAACGGGCGGTTCGAATTCAGTGCGGATGGGGTTGCCGGATTCAATTTCGGGGGGGTCCTCGCAGGCCGGTCCTATACGGTGGCGATCACCATGGATATCGATGCCGTTGGGTCCAGTTATGCTCAACGCCTGTCGCTCAGCCTTGCGGATGGAAGCGATCTGCCGGTCGGTGATGTCGATTTGGGGGTGCAAATCGGCACTGACGGAGCGGGCGGGTTGGCCGTATTCAAACGAGTGGATGCCGCATCGAATGCGGGCGGCACTGATATCAACCAGAAACTGACGAACGGACTGCCGGTTGGCACGCCGATCGAGTTGATGATGCGGGTGGCGGATCACAACTCGAACGTCGTGGATTTCAGTTCTTCGTATCAAATCCTGGTAAATGGCGCGGTGGTGGATTCCGGCATGTTCCGTTTTAACAGTTCAACCACAGCGCGGCACCTGATCTTTGACGTGGCGGCGCACGAGGGGATGGTGCATTACGATGACCTGCGGGTCGCGGTAACGGAAAACGGGGCAGGGGGAAGCGTGTGCCGCAAGCCCATCCTTGGTTTTTGCGACTATCAAGCCCGGACAAACGGGGGCGTGGCAGTGAGGTTATACTGGCCGGCGCAGCCGGGGTTGGCCGTGAGCCTTGAGCGATCCATCGATCTGACCCACTGGTCGCCCATAACCAATTCCGCCGGGACTGAAATCAAAGCGACCACCACCCAGGGGAGCATTCAGTGGCTCCTGGCGGACCTGCCCTACGGGGTGGGGCAGGGTGCCTTTTTCAGGCTGCGCAAAGACTGAGCCTGCGGCCAATTTATGCCACGTGACATGATGCTTGTATTTGGAGATGATCAGGATATGCAAAACATCCCAGAGCAAAGTCGGACGTCCTGGGAACCAGGCCCTTTTTTCTGGAACTGGTTGCCATGAAGAATCCACCATTAACCCGGTTTCTTTACGCCTTCCGCAAGGGGTTCACATTGATTGAGTTGCTGGTGGTCATAGCCATCATTGCGATATTGGCGGCAATGCTGCTGCCCGCCTTGAGCCGTGCGAAGCAGAAGGCCCGGGCGATTCATTGCACCTCGAACCTGAAGCAATGGGGGGTGATTTGGTACACCTATACCGATGATTACAACGGCTCGTTCAGCGAGGGGGACGATGTCACTTGGGAACGGGGTGAATGGATGTATACCTTGCGCCGCTACTATAGCAAGAAGCCGCAGTTGCTGTTGTGCCCGATTACGAACAATCGGCGGGGCCCTGGCACGCAGGAGACAAAGGTACCGATGAGTTCAAGTGCGACGGTGGAGCACGGTGGACCGGAAACGGCATTTAATTTTCCGCTCAGAGATACGGAGTCAACCGTTACCATGGACATCGCCGGGAGCTACGGGGTGAATTGCTGGGTGTATAATCCGCCGGCGGGCAAAGCCGACCTGCAAGGCCGCGCGACGACGAAGAACTGGCGCAAGATACACAACGCGAGACGGCCGACAGAGACGCCGCTGGTGGCGGACGCGATGTGGCGGGGCGGGGGCCCTGATCTGACCGGGAACGGCAGCGCGCGGCCCGCTTTCAACGGCGAGTGGTCGGGGGTGGGCTATGAGTTCAAGCATTTTGCCATCCAGCGCCACAACAAGGGTGGGCACGTGAATTTTTTTGACGGGTCGGTGCGCTATCAGCGGGCGCGGGCGCTCTGGTCGCTGGCCTGGCACAACAGCTACGATGTCGATTATGCTGGCAAGCAGGGGGAAAGCTATTTTCCCGCCTGGATGCGATAACGTTTTAATGCTCTCCCAACCCTCTGTCTCAACCCCTCAACAGCAATGAAACGAACACAACTCAGTCTCCTGGCCGGAGCCGTCCTGGCCTGTTTGGCGGGCGGGACCGCCGCTGGCGCCACGCTGATTATCGGTGATGATTACAACATCACCGGGTCGGGTTCCGGGTTCGCCCTGGGCAGCGGCGTCAACTCGGGAATCAATCCGCCAAACACTCGCCTGACCGGCTTGGCGGGGCCGAATCTGAACTACTACAAATATAGCGGAGCCAAACTGGACAACCGGCATGCTATTACGGACAACAAGTTCCAAGTGACGCGCGGCCAGGATCCCTCGGTGATAACGCTCACGGCGGGCACCGGCGGGTATGATTTCAGCTCGGCGTTGCGCACGCTCAATGCGAGTCCTGCGGTGCCGTCGGTGTATGAGTTTACCATCACGATGGGCAACACCTCCTGGACAAATCAGCGGTGCTCTTTCGGCCTCACCACGGAACAAGGGGGGGTGACGACCTGGGATTTCGGCCTGCAGATCTTCCGGACCACTACCACCGAAGATTTCTATACCATCCAGAAGCGGATAGACGGGGCTTCCACTGGGTTGGCGGCAGATTTGGACGGGCCGATCACCACCACGGCACCGGGGACGTGGACCAACGGGTTTGTCATCTTTCTAGTCCGGGTAACGGACGCCGGGGCGCAGCTTTATGAGTATAATTCGCGAGTGCAGGTTTCGCTCGATGGTGGCGTCTCCTGGATCTACGATACCAGCACGGATGCTGAGTTACCCAACGGCTGGCGTTTGGACACCACCGGGCGTTACTTTTTCTGGGATATCTCAGGATATGGCATCGCCTCATATGACGACTTTACGGTGAACTGGATATCGGGTCCGGAAGCATCCTCGACGCTCACCTGGAGTGGTGCGGGGGTGGATCCCAACTGGTCCACCGCCGCTAATTGGAACGGGACAACGCCCGTCACCGGTGACAAGCTGATCTTCACTGGCACCGCGCGGACGGTGAATAATAATGACCTTACGTCCCTGACGATTCCCTGGATTACATTCTCGAACGGCGGTTTCGAGTTGAATGGGAATCCCTTAAGCCTAAGCAGCGGCATCACCAATTTCGCCGGCACCAACACCATTGGGCTGCCGACCGCCTGGGCCGCGGCCTCCGGCAAGAGTTGGTATCTGGCCCCTCAGAGCGAACTGCGTCTGACCGGTTTATCTTTGGTGGATGTGCTCGGCAACCATACGCTTTACGGTGGTGGCGCGCTCCGGGTAAAAGGCTCCTTCGCGGTGGGCGGTGCTTCAAGCGCCAATCCCGCCATGATCATCAATGAGGGGCAGTTCATTTTGGACGGGACCGACTTTACTTCGCGTGGCGGGTTCCGGATTGGTTCTAGCTCGGGTGCGAGCACCAACGCCGAAACGATTCTAACCAACGGCGCCGTTTTCTACCTGAACCTGGCGGGCGGCAATGTGCGTGTGGGCGATAGTTCCAGCCCCTTCACCAGCCGGTTGGTGGTAGATCATAGTACGTTGAACATGTCGGGCGGGAGTCTGGCCATTCCGTTTGCGGCAGGTTCCACCGGTGAAGTGAGGCAGGTGGGGGGCACCGTGGCCGGTTGCGTGGTCAGTTTCAATGATTCTGGCGCGGGAGCGGGCAGCTACAGGATCAAGGACGGCACCCTCGAAGCCAAACAGATACGGGAAAGCACGGCAGCCGGGATATCCGCATTTTACTTCGATAATGCCATTCTGCGCACCGCTTTGGCGGCCAACAGCGCGTTCATGTCGGGCATCGACCTGGCGGAAATTCAGGCGGGCGGGTTGACCCTGGAGGCGAACCAGGCCGACATTCTCCTGGACCAGGGGTTCACCGGGGCCGGTTCGTTGACCAAGCGCGGTTCTTACACAGTCACCCTGAGCGGCACCAACAGCTACGCGGGGAGCACGGTGGTGGAGTCCGGCAAACTGGGGTTGTCCACTGTGCAGACCAATGCCGCCGCCATCCAGGTGGCGGGCGGAGCCGAGCTTGGGGTCGTCGTGAAGGCGCCGGGTACGACAATCACGGCGGGTAGTCTGAGCTTTGCCTCCGGCGGCCCCAGCACCTTGAGCTTTGATTTGGGCACGTTCGTCAATCCATCCGCGCCGTTGATGGAGGTTGCCGGCCTTTCGCTGGCGACCACTGTGACGGTGAACCTCAGCGGCGGGTCGCCGGCCATGACTCCCGGGACGATCACCTTGATCAAGTATTCCGGGAGCATCGGGGGTGGTTTTGGGCTGTTCACCAAAGGCGCCCTGCCAGCGGGCCTGGAAGCGCAGTTGGTCAATAATCCCGGTTCGATAGATCTGGTCATTACCGCCGTGCAGACTTACCGGTGGACGGGTGCGGCCAGCCAGGATTGGGACACTTACTCCATCAACTGGATCAGTTCGCTGACCGGGGCCGCGTCATCCTACACCGATGGATTCATGGTGGAGTTTCTGGATGGTGCGGCTGGAGGAAACGTCAACGTGACGGCGGTGGCCCCCGGGGCGATGGTGGTGAACAACCAGGCTCTGGCCTACACGTTTAATTACGGCACCATCACCACGCCGGTGCTCCGGAAGTCAGGGGCCGGCGCCTTGACCCGGGTGGAGGGGGGCACCGACCAGATCGGGATGTTTGAACTTAATGAGGGTTCCTTCGTGGCCAACAACAGTGCGGACGCGACGTTTGCCACGCCGATGACGGACACCAGCGCGGGTCTGGGTTCGTTCGAGAAAGCGAGCGCCAGCACTCTGACACTCCTATCCACCAACGGCACCTTTGACGGGAAGATCGTGGTGCGTGAAGGCGTGTTGAAACTGGGACTGGACGGGGCGTTGGGATCCACCAACGGAAGCACCACCGTTTCGAACGGGGCGTCCCTTGATTTGAACGATATGATCGTGCCGCACGAGCCGGTAATTGTCTCCGGAGGAGGATACCTCGGACAGGGAGCCATCATTGATTCAACCACCGCCACCGGGGTGAAGCACAACCTGACCGATGTGACCATGATGGGGGATACCACCCTGGGATCTCCGAATGGCGGACGCTGGGACATCCGGGTGCGCAGCGGCAGCGGTGTGGGGCCGGGATTGCGCGCCAACGGCTTCAACCTGACGAAAGTGGGGCCCGGCGGCGTCAGCATTGCCTGCCAGCGGCACAATTATGGAGCGGGTGTGCCGGTCCCTTACTGGCAAATGAACCTGGGCAATGTGGTCATTGATCAGGGAAGCCTGACCTTCGCGGAGTCTCTGAACCTTGGGAACCCACTGAAGACCATTACCATCAATGCTAGCGCCAGCATGGGGATGTTTGACCTGGGTTGGAGCAATCCGATCGTGCGGAGCATCCTGATGTCCAATGCGTCGGTGACCTCTGGAGGAAACTCAGGACACACTAATGTGTTGGAAGGCCCCCTCCAGATTACCGGGGGCAACACCCTGTTCGCCAACCAGGCTACGTTGGTTCTGAATGGATCCGTCACCGGTTCGGGATCGCTGTCGATCTACGCCAGCAGCCCCGGCACCTTGCTGATGAACGGCGTGAACAACTACCCGGGCGACACCACCGTTACCAATGGGACTTTCGGCGGCAATGGGACCATTGCGGGCAACCTGATCATGTTGGGCGGCACCAACTCTCCGGGTTGGGGTGTAGGCACGCTAACGGTCAACGGTAGTGTAACCCTGGCCGGAACCACCCTGATGGAATTGGCGCCCGGACAGACTCCAAACAGCGACAAGTTGGTCGTTGGCGGTGCGTTGGGTTTCGCCGGCGAGTTGAAGGTGGTTATCGCCACCGGGGCTTCCACGCCGAAACCGGGTGATGTGTATCAATTGTTCAGCAAGGCCGGGGCGGGTGGTTTTGCAAATGTTACTCTCCCCAGCCTGCCGGCGGGGCTCACCTGGAATACCAACGACCTGGCCGTTGGTGGCAGCATTGCGGTAGCTGGCAGCCTCACGAAGCCCGCCATTGGCAATGTATCCCAAGTTGGAGAGAACCTGGTCTTTGGCGGGACGGGCGGGGTGGAGGGGGCGACCTATTACGTTTTGACCTCCACGAATGTGGCGGCGTCCGCAGGCCAATGGCAGCCGATTGCGACTAATGTTTTCGACCCTGACGGCACATTCAGCGTCACGAATGCAATAACCCCGGGCAGCCCCGCCGCATTCTTCCGTTTACAGCTTCCGTGAGGTGGGTGGTTGAGTGGACGGGCGCCGGGCTTGCCCGGCGCCCTTTAATTTGAAAGAGTTTCCCCGGTGAAAAAACATAGAAGCCCCGTCATTCCGCTTTTACTCCGAGTTGCGCTGTTCGGTCTTTGGTTACCGCTTCACGCGTTGGCTGCCCGGCCTGCAACCCCAGCCAAGCCCAACCTGTTGATTCTGGTTGCGGATGACCTCGGCTACGCGGACGTTGGCTTCAATGGGGGAAAGACCTTTGCAACTCCAAACCTGGACCGCCTGGCGGCGAGCGGCATAAACCTGACGGATTTCCGTGCCTGCCCCATGTGTTCACCCACCCGGGCTGGGCTATTGACTGGGCGTTGGCCTGTCCGATTTGGATTGATGCGTTCCGTGGTGCCGCCATGGTCCACGAACGGCTTGCCGGCGGTGGAAAAGACGCTGCCCGAACTGCTGGCGCACGCTGGTTATGAGCAGCGCGCGATCATTGGCAAGTGGCATCTGGGCCATGCCCGCAAGGAGTTCCTGCCGCTCGCACAGGGATTTACCCGTTTCTACGGGCACTACAATGGCGCGATTGATTACTTCACGCATGAACGTGAGGGCGAGCGCGACTGGCACGATAACGACCGCCCGGCTGACGAAAAGGGTTATTCCACAGATTTGCTGGCTGCCGAGGCCGCCCGGTTGATCCGGGAAGCTCCCGCGGTCAAACCCTGGTTTTTATATCTGCCGTTTAACGCACCTCATTCGCCTTATGAGGCCAAAGAGAGCGATCTGCAAAAGTATCCGCAGTTGAAAGTGGCGGATCGACGGGCCTACGCCGCGATGGTCGATTGCATGGACCAGGCCGTCGGCAAGGTCCTTGCGGCAGTGGAGCAGCGTCCTGATGCCACCAACACCTTGATCCTGTTTTTCAGTGATAACGGAGGCATCCCCAGGGTGGGCAGCAGCAATGCACCATGGCGCGGAGGCAAATTGACAGTCTTCGAAGGAGGGACCCGGGTTTGTGCGGCCATTCGCTGGCCAGCGGGGGGGGTGGTGGGGGGGCACCGGTTCACCGGACGCATCGGATACATTGACGTGCTGCCTACGCTGCTCGCGGCCGCCGGAGCGCCCCGGCCGGAAAACCTGGATGGTCTCGACTTTCTGCCCGCCCTGCGCGGCGAACAGGCACTTCCCAGCCGGCTGTGGTTTTCGTACATCCACCAGGGTGACGACGCTCACGCTGCCGTGCATGATGGTTCCTGGAAGCTAATTGCGCAGGGGGACTTTTTCGCCGAGAATCCCGCGGCTCCGCCGAAGCTGGAACTATACGATTTGCGTGCCGATCCAGCAGAGGAAAACGATGTGGCGAAGGCTCATTTGGACACGGTTAAAAGGCTGCATCGGGAGTTGGTTAAATTCGGCACACTACGAACGTCGGAGGGTGAAAACTATGTGGCCGGGCGCGATGGTTTCAAGGCGCCGAAGGATTGGGTCATAACCGAGTGATCTGGACGCGGCTGGAATGAACATGCGACTCATTTATTTTATCGCCGCCTTGGTGGTTGGCGGGGTGAATTTACCGTTGTGGGGGGCGGCGCGTCCCAATGTCCTCCTCATTTGCGTGGACGATCTGAAACCGACCATTGGCTGTTTTGGGGACAAACGGGCTAACACGCCATCCCTGGACCGGTTGGCGTCGCGTGGCATGCGCTTCGACATGGCATACTGCAATCAGGCGGTCTGCGCCCCTTCACGCAACAACCTGATGACCGGGAGCCGCTCAACCACGCTGGGCATTTACAGCCTGGGCACCAATTTTCGCGAGGCGCAGCCTGATGCGGTTACCCTTACGCAGTATTTCATGCGCCACGGATGGCGCGCGGAGGGGATTGGCAAAGTCTTCCACTCCGGGCATGGGAATCATGGTGATCCCGCCTCGTGGAGCGTGCCCTTTCAACCCGACAAAGTAGTGGAATATTTGCTGCCCGAGAGCTCTGCTGGCGGAAAACTGACTCGGGAGGAGGCCCTGTTTGCCAACCAGCATCTGGGGGAAATTGGCAAGCTTCCCCGTGGCGCGGCTTGGGAGTCAGCCGAGGTGCCAGACAATGCCTATGCGGATGGAAGAATCGCCGATGAAGGCATAAAGCGGCTGCGCGCCGCCAAAGAACGGGAGGGCACTCCGTTCTTCCTGGCCCTGGGTTTCGTGAAACCGCATCTGCCGTTTTGCGCCCCGAAGAAGTATTGGGACCTGTACGATCGCGCCGCCTGCAAGCTGGCTGAACGTCAGACCCCGCCGGAAGGCGCACCGCCGTATGCGGGAAAGACGTTGCTCGAATTGAACCAGTACGAGCCAGTGCCGGAAAACGGACCTCTGAAAGAAGACCTCCAGCGTGCCTTGATCCACGGCTATTACGCGGCAGTCAGCTACATGGATGCCCAGGTCGGCAGGGTGTTGGATGAATTGGACCGGTTGAAGTTATCCGACCATACCATCATCGTGTTGTGGGGCGATAATGGATGGCATTTTGGTGATCACGGCGCCTGGACCAAACATACGAACTACGAGCAGGCGAATCGTATTCCGTTGATTATCGCGGCGCCTGGAGTTGCCCGTAAAGCCAGCAGCACCCGGCAGTTGGCGGAAACCGTCGATCTGTATCCCACGCTGGTGGAACTGGCCGGCCTGCCTCAACCCCAGGTGCCACAAACTTTGGATGGGGTTAGCCTGGTTCCCGTCCTTCAAGACCCCGCGGTGCGCGTTCGTGATCACGCTTATCACGCATTTCCGCGCCAGCGCGCGGGTCAGCAAGTCATTGGCCGGGCTATTCGCACCGACCGCTACCGCATGGTCGAATGGAAAAAGCCCAACGCCTCTGGGGCCACGGCTGACTTCGAACTGTATGATTACCAAATGGACCCGGAGGAAACGAAGAACCTGGCCGCATCCAGACCGGAAGTTTTGGTCCAAATGCGAACATTGCTGGCCAAACACCCTGAAGCCAAACCCCCGGTACGGTGAATGCCGCATGTGCCATCCTGTCTGAAGCCCAAGTTATGAATGTCCGAAAACTCTTTGTCTGGTTCTGCGCGTTGGTGGTGGGCTTGAACGCCGCGCCTTTAGCCAATGCCGCTGAGGCGAAACCCAACTTTGTCATGGTTTTCATCGACGACATGGGGTGGGGCGATTTTTCGTGCTTCGGCAACATTGAAGTGAAGACAGCAAACGTGGACCGGTTGGCGGAGCAGGGCATCCGCTTCAGCCAGTTCTACGTCAATTCGCCCATTTGCTCCCCATCGCGCACGGCGCTGACCACCGGTCAATATCCCCAGCGGTGGCGCATCAACTCGTATCTCGACAACCGGGCGGCCAACCAGCGGCGCGGCATGGCTCAATGGCTCGACCCCAAAGCGCCTACTCTGGCTAAACACCTGAAGGAGGCAGGTTACGCCACGGGCCATTTTGGCAAATGGCATCTCGGCGGGCAGCGTGACGTCGGTGAAGCGCCCCTGATTACGGAATATGGGTTTGATGAATCGCTCTCAAATTTCGAGGGGCTCGGCCCGCGATTGCTGCCAGTGTGTGATGCCCACGACGGACAAGCCCCACGCAGATACGCCTTGGGTTCGGACAATCTGGGCCGCGGACCGATCATCTGGATGGACCGTGCCAGGGTTACCGAGGGGTTCGTCGGGGCGACCATCGAGTTTATGAAAAAGGCCTCGGCCGACAAACAGCCGTTTTATGTGAATGTGTGGCCTGACGATGTTCATTCGCCTTTCTTTCCGCCGGCAGATCGGCGTGGGGACGGCAGCAAACACGCCCTCTACAACGGAGTGCTCAAGACCATGGATGACCAGCTCGGGCCATTGTTTGACTACCTCCGCAACGATCAGAACCTGCGGAAAAACACCCTGGTCATGGTTTGTTCCGATAATGGTGCCGAGCCAGGTGCGGGCTCGTCGGGGCCGTTCCGTGGGGCCAAGGCAACCCTCTATGAGGGCGGCACGCGGTCACCGCTCATCGTCTGGGGACCTGGTTTAATTGCCGGTGATAAGGCAGGAACTCAAGATGACACCTCCGTGTTCTCCGCGATTGATCTGGTGCCCTCCATCCTTTCCCTGGCTGGGGT
>JBBQYD010000068.1:0-15551 GCA_038209025.1 Verrucomicrobiota bacterium
CGCACGGTCACGGTGGATTCCGGTCCCGGCACTATTCGCAATCTGGTCTTCAGTCCGCCCGGCTCCTATACTTGGACGCTCACCGGCGGTTTGATCCAACTGGCTGGGGCGGCGGGCATTGCCGTGAACTCCAGCACCGCCACCATCAACACGCGGGTTGCCGGGATGTCACGGCTCACCAAGACCGGCACGGGCACATTGATCTTGAACGGCACGAACAGCTACGCCGGAGGCACGGCGCTGCAGGGTGGATTCCTTCGCGTGGGTAACACCAACGCCCTGGGCACCGGCGCCGTGAACATTTCGAGCGGCGCAAGCCTCGACGCCTACGGCAAGAGCCTCCCCGTGGATGTGATTGTCTCCGGAGCGGGGGCCGACGGCAACGGCGCGGTCGTGAACACCAGCGGCGCGAACGCCGACATCCAGAACCTCGCTCTGCTCGGCAACACCACGCTCCGCTCCGTCTATGGCTCGTTAAACATCTGGGGGGCTATCGCCGGCGGCGGCTACACGCTGACCGTTCGCGGCAATGGCACGGCCGGTTCCGTCAGCATCGGGCACGGCCAGAGCGACCTTGGCGACATCAACGTCGAGTCCGGCGCGCTTTATCCGAACGGCTGGCTGCCAAACCTTCGCGATTGTCTGGGGCGGCCAACCAACACGCTGACGCTTTCCGCGTCCGGGACGCTGGGCCTCTATCACAACCGCTCCGATGTGACGCACACCAAGCGTATCGTTTCAAACGGCGGCACCATTAAGCAGTGGGACCTCGTCAGCGGAACGATGGTTCTCGGCGGGGAAATGACCTTGAACTCCTCGATCACCTTTGATGTGGCCCAGACACTGGTGGTCGGCAGTTCCATCGGGGGAACGGGAAACCTCGTCAAGACCAGTGCCGGCACCCTGGTGCTGGCCGGCACCAACACGTTCACCGGCTCGATATTTATCAATGCCGGCACCTTGCAGATCGCCAATCCGCAGGCTTTGCAGAACAGCACGCTGGATTACACGCCCTCCAGCGCAACATTGAGCTTCGGCAGCGCCACCAACGCCATCATCGGCACGTTCACCGGCAGCAAGGCGCTGGCGCTCACCAATGTCAGTGGGGGCGGAGTGGCCCTGAGTATCGGCAACAACGGCGGCACCAATGCTTATGATGGCGTGTTGAGCGGGACGGGCAGTCTGGTGAAGATTGGCCCGGGCCAGTTTACGCCCACGGCCAGCAACACTTACAGCGGCGGCAGCGTGGTTCTCGGTGGCGTGCTCAAAGCGGCGCACACCAATTCCTTCGGCACCCAGGCGGTGTCTGTTCAGTCCGGCGGCACGCTGGAGTTGAACGGCCTCTATTTCTCCTCGCAGGATACTTCCGTAGCCGGCTCCGGCTTCGACAGCAACGGCGCGCTGGTGAACGGCACCGTCAACCAGGTCCGCGTCCGAAATCTCACACTCACCGGCGACGCTACAGTCCGCTCGCTGGGCGATGGTTTGAATGTTATGGGCACCGTGTCCGGCAATGGGCGGACTTTGACCGTGCTCGGTGGAAGCGCTGGCTACATCGGTGTCGGCAACGGCGCGAGCGATCTTGGCGACATCAACATCCTTTCTGGCGCGTTGTATGCGAACGGCTATCTCGGGGCGGTCGGCGGCAGCTTGGGGCGTTCGGCAAACACCGTGACCGTGTTCGCGGGGGGCACGCTGGGATTCCCGAACAACGGCGCGGCCACCCACAACAAAAGAATTGTAATGAACGGCGGGCGCATCCTGCAATCGCTCGGGGGCAGTCCCGCGCTGCAAGGCCAGATCACCCTGAACACCAACGCGCTTTTCGAAATTGCGGACACGTTGACGGTGGTTGGCCCAATCGGCGGGGCAGCGGGATTGATTAAAACCAACACGGGCACGCTGGTGCTTTCCGGCACGAACACATTGGTCGGATACATCTCTGTTAGTGCCGGCACGTTGCAACTGGGGGCCAACTGCTCGATTGCTGCCGCCGCCGGCGTGGCCATCTCGAATAACGCGACCTTTAACGTCGCCTCTGTCACCGGCGGCTTCGTTCTTGGCGCGGCGCAGACACTCACGGGCGACGGCACCGTGACCGGCGGCTTCACCGCGTTCGGCACGGTGTCGCCCGGCGCATCGGTGGGACGACTGACCCACAAAGGCCCGGCAACGCTGCGCGGCGTGACTCTCATGGAAATTGCCAAACCCGGCGGCTTTTGGACGAACGACCAGTTCATCGTCACCGGCACGCTGGATTACGGCGGCACGCTGGTGGTTGCGAACGTCGGGGGCAGCGCGCTGCAAGCGGGCGACAGCTTCAAAGTGTTCGATGCCTCAAACTACACCGGCGGCTTCACCAATTTCGTTCTGCCTTCGCTCGGCAACCCGACGCTCGGCTGGTCCAATTCACTCGCCGTGGATGGTCGTATCGCTGTGGTAAAGGCTATCTCCACCGTGCCCGCGCCCATCACGGTTCACGTGATTGGTTCGACCTTGCAATTGTCCTGGCCCGCCGTCCTCACGGGCTGGCGGCTGCAAGCGCAGACCAATTCGATTGCCGCCGGCCTGAATACAAACTGGGCCACCGTGCCGGGGTCAACGCAGACCAATTCCATGTCTTTCCCGATGGCGCCCGCCAATGCCTCGGTGTTTTATCGGCTGACGTATCCCTGACGCCGGGATGGATTCGCGCTCGAATGAAAACTCATGACGTGCGCCGGTAATATTATTTTGCAAAACTGAGTGGAAATATTCCGGCAAATCACAATTGCCGGATTCAACCAGTTTCTTCAAGGACATGAAATATGTTCGCCCAAGACCATCGAAGGCTTTTCCGCAGTGGGGTATTACTTCGGGCGTGACCTTCAAAAGGCGCGCAACAATGCCGGACGAGCCGAGCAGTACCGCACACTGTTTCCGGACCTGATCCGCAACTGGCGGCATGACTATTATAACAAAATATTAATTGCGAGACCGTGTTGGAAAGCTCTAATAAATGCATTCGAGGAAAAGGAAATTCCAAATGAGTGCTAGTACTCGGACAAATCAAGTACGCTTATACTGGGAAGGTTGAGGGGGCGGAGTTGCTGCCGGAGTAAAGCACGCCGTTGTAGCGATTCAGAATATACTTCCTCAGGCCCACCGGCGGTAGGGCGTGGCGCAGGTGATTCCGCCGGGCCTCCGCAGAAACGAAAAGCGCCGGCCATTCGCAGCCTTTGCTTGCTCGCGGCTCCGGTAATGGTATAAGGAGAACCATGGATTTCCAAGATCGCAAAAAGAGAATGCCGACCGCTGGTGGCTGGCCATGGTCCCGGCGGGCCTTCCTTGAAGCATTGTCGTTTGTGTCGGGTGGGCTGGCGCTCGGCGCGTTAGCCGGTCCCACCCGCCGGGCGGGGGCGACCGCTTCCGGCATGGCAGTTTCGGAACTGCCCAAGGGTGCGGCGCCGCCAGCCCTGGATTTTCCGCACTTTCCGACCCGTCTGCACGCGTTCGTGTGGCGGAACTGGACGCTGGTTCCGGTGGAGCGCATCGCCAAAGTCGTGGGGGCGTCAAAAAGCGATGTCGTGCGGATGGGCAGGGCCATGGGACTTGGCGGTCCGCCACGTATTTCAGCCTCGATCCAAGCCAGGTCATACATCACGGTTATTCGTCGCAACTGGCACCTGCTGCCCTATGAGCAACTGCTTGAATTGCTGGAGTGGACCCCGGAACAGCTCGGTTACGTGCTGCGGGAGGACGACTTTCTTTTCATCAAGCTGGGAAGCCTCAAACCCGCCAACACCCCGTTGCGTTATGAACCGCCTGACATGGCGGTGCTGGCCCGTGAGCGTGAAATTCAAGGGGTCATGAAGATGGAGTTGCCGGCCCTGGCCAAACCGCCGGAGGTGGAGTTGTTTGGCTTCCTGGAGACGCTATCGAAACCCGCGAAAACCCGGGGCCGGCCCACTTCGGCAAGTGCGCCGCTCAGGTTCTGTTATTCTTATTTTGCCTTATATGGAGATCCATTACTGGAAACCGAGGCAGACCCGTATCCAGAGGGTTTGCTTTCTCAATTGGCCGCCGCTGGCGTCAACGGGGTTTGGCTTCAGGCCGTGCTCTACAAACTGGCGCCTTTTCCCTGGAACCCGGACCTGAGTGCTCGTTATCAGGAGCGGCTGCAAAGCCTCAAAAAGCTGGTCGCCCGGGCGGGCCGGCAGGGCATTCGAGTCTTTCTCTATCTCAACGAGCCGCGCGCCATGCCTTTGCGCTTTTTCGAGACACAACCCCAACTCAAGGGGGTTGCCGAAGGTGATCACGCCACGCTTTGCACCAGCGATTCCAGCGTGCAGCGATACCTGACGGAATCGGTGGCCGCCATTTGCGCGGCGGTGCCTGGCCTGGGCGGTTTCTTCACCATCACTGCCTCAGAAAACCTGACCAACTGCTGGTCGCATGGAGCGGGCGCCAAATGCCCACGCTGCGGCGCGCGCACTCCGGCAGCGGTTATTGCGGAGGTTAATTCACTCTTGTGGCAGGGAATTCAGTCGGCGGGCTCGAAGGCCAGGCTGATCGCCTGGGATTGGGGCTGGTCGGATGCCTGGGCTCCGGAAGCGATAGGTCTCCTGCCTAAGGCGATATCTTTCATGAGTGTCAGCGAGTGGCGGCTGCCAATTGAACGTGGTGGTGTGAGGACTGAAGTCGGCGAGTATTCGATCTCGGCCGTTGGTCCCGGACCGAGGGCGATGCGCCACTGGCAACTGGCACGGGAGCGTGGCCTGCAGTGTCTGGCCAAAATCCAGGCCGGAAATACCTGGGAGCTTTCCACGGTGCCGTACATTCCCGCTGTGGCCAACGTGGCGCGGCATGCGGAAAACCTGCATCGGGCGGGTGTGACGGAGTTGATGCTGGGTTGGACTCTGGGCGGGTATCCGTCGCCCAACCTGGAGGTCGTGGCTGAAACCGGACGGTCCGGCTCGGGAACTGAGGGTATGAAAACAGTCGCTGAGCGGCGCTTCGGAGTCAACTTTGCTCCGGCCGTGGTCAAGGCCTGGAGACAGTTCAGCGAAGCGTTCTCCGAGTTTCCATACCATGGGGGTGTGGTTTATTCGGGGCCGCAGCATATGGGGCCGGCAAACCTGCTTTGGGCAAAACCCACGGGGTACCGTGCGACCATGGTGGGGTTCCCCTATGATGACCTGGATGCCTGGCGCGCGGTGTATCCGCCGGAGGTTTTTGTTCAACAACTCGACAAGGTGGCGGACGGGTTTGAGCGTGCTTTGAAGGGGTTGGAGGCTGAAACCAGGGGTGTTGCAGCGAGCGCCGCATACCGGCGCGCCCTGGCTGGAGAATGCCGGGTGGCCGAAGCCGCGATGATTCATTTTCGAAGCAGCGCAAACCAGGCTCGCTTCTTAATCGCTAGAAAGGCCATGGCCAAGGCTGCCAACCCAGAGGAAACCGGCTCGCACCGTGACACATGCAAGCGGGTGCTTTTGGACGAAATCACCCTGGCCAGGAGGCTGTGCGAACTACAGTCACGTGATTCGCGTCTGGGATTTGAAGCATCCAATCATTACTTTTTCGTGCCGGCCGATCTGGCTGAGAAAATCCTGAACTGCCGCTATTTGCTCGAGCATCAGGGCCGGACGACGTAAGCTTGACGCCTGGATGGTCAAGGAGCCACGGCGGCCTTTCTGCGTTTTCCTTTTTTGCCGCCCGCTCCGGGCTCCGGGCCATCGCTATCGCCCATGGACGCGCCCCATAGCGCAGGGACCAGCGTCGAGTTCCAGCCGTCCCATTTGGACTGCAGTTCCTTGAGTTTCTCGGGCATCAGGGAGGCGAGGTCCGTGGTTTCGCCGACATCATCTGAGAGCCGATAAAGCCTGGGTCCGGTCACCGGCTGTCGGCGCCCACCAGTTCGGGTATCCACGTTGCTGTCATAGCGGACCAGCTTGTAGTCACCGCTGCGAATGGCCATCTGTCCGCCAAAGCGCCAATAAAGGGCGTCATGGGGAGCGCCTTGCTTTTGACCGCTCAGGAAGGGCAGGAGGTTTACCCCATCGAGCTTCCAATCGGGTTTGGGATCGAGACCCGCAATCGTCAAGGCGGTTGCCGTCACGTCAAATTGAATAACCGGCTCCTGGTAAACCCCGGGTTTGATTCTGCTGGTCCAGGAAAGTACAAAAGGCACGCGGACGCCCCCCTCCAGAGTGGTTCTCTTCGACCCGCGCAAGGGATTGTTTCTCGAGCCGTTGACGGTTACTCCGGGCATGGTTGGTCCGCCATTATCGCTGATAAAACATACAAACGTCCTCTCCTGCTGGCCGGTTTCCCGGACCGTTTTGACAACGCGGCCAATGGCCTCATCCATGGCAAACATCATCGCGGCATAGGTCCGCCGCGTGGGGTCGCTAAGGCTCTTGAATTTGGCCAGCCGATCATCCGTGGCATGCATGGGGGTATGCACCGCATTGAACGCCAGGTACAGAAACCAAGGCTGGCCCTTGTGACGTTCGATGAATGAAACAGCTTCTCGTCCGAACGCATCGGTGGTGTAATCCAGTTCGCGTACCGGTTCAGTGCCACGCATCACTCCAGCGGATTGGAAATAACTGTGGGCACCGCCCAGGAATCCGAAAAACTCCTGGAAGCCCCTTTTTTGCGGGTGAAACTGAGGTTCGGCGCCCAAATGCCATTTGCCCACCAGTCCCGTCACGTAACCCGCTTCTTTCAACCGGTCAGCAATAGTTACCTCGCTCACAGGCATGCCGTTTTTTGCCCCGGACGGGTTGAACTCGTGGCCGAACCGGGTCTGGTATCTGCCGGTCAGGAGCGCGGCCCGGGTCGGGGAGCAGTAGGGGCCTGAAACATAGCCACTCGTGAACCGCACGCCGCTCCTGGCGAGAGCGTCAAGGTTTGGAGTGGGAATGTCCGTGCAGCCTTGAAAACCGACATCGGCGTAACCCATGTCGTCGCCAACGATCAACAGGATGTTAGGTCTTTCCTGAGGCGCTCCCCAGCCGGTCGCTGCCCATGCCAGCAGGCTGAACGATAGGATTCGTAGAACGGACGGGAGAACTGGGCGGTTAAAGACGTTCCGAAAGACACTGGTCATGGGCTGTTTATCGCAGAACAGCCGCTGGCCGGAAAGCAAAATGAAGCAGCTCAGAGACGGTAAACGATGCGCGCTTTGTCCAAATCATAGGGGGACATTTCCATTTGCACGCGGTCTCCGACGGTCAGTCGGATAAAACGTTTGCGCATTTTGCCGGAAATATGAGCCAAAACTTCGTGGCCATTATCAAGCCGCGCGCGAAACATGGTGCCAGCGAGCACGGCCGCAATCTTTCCTTCTACGGTTATGTGATCTTCCATTTTTCCGACAAATACCATAAAACGGCCGGACATCCAGAAGTTTTGAATGTCCCGCCGCCTAAGGTTTATATGGTGGCCAAGTGTCACTGGGCCGCCACTCGGTACCACCTTGAGGGGTTGAATTGCCGATCCGTGTCCAGGAAGCTGGTGGTATTGGAGTTCGCGGTGAGCGGACCGCTGATATCGGCCCAGGTGGGGGCACGGCTGCTCCAGGCTTCAACGTGGTAAACCGCTCCGGGTTGACTATTCCATGCTAGTTGAATCCCGGAAGGCCTGAGCACCGCGGAGACGGTCACTGGCACCGGGGGGGTGGTGACTTCCACGGTTACAAACGCACCCTGGCTGGGGTTGTAATAGGACCCCGAAGAGGTTGCCTGCAACGCGATGGCCCGCACCATGTAGGTGCGCGCCGCCGAAGGGAAAGTCGTGGAATCCAGGTAAGCTGTGGTCATCACCGGGGCGGACGTCACTCGGGTGAACGGCCCTTGGGGCAAGCTCGCGCGGTAAACGTGGTAGCCTGCGTTGGCATCCGGGGACGCCGCCCAGCTTAGCATCGCCGCGCCGCGGTCGGGATGGGCTGCCAGCCCGGATGGCGGAGCGACCTGATCGAGCCGCAGGGTTGGATCGCCCAGCAAGTCAACCAACACAGCTCGTGGCAAGGCGTTTACCTGGTTCTTGTAGAGCGTGGTGTTGTTCATGGTTAACCGGGTGCCGTATCCTATGGGTTCTCCGAGCGCCATATGATGCACGTACCAATGGGGAAGTCCGGCCAGGGAGACCGCCAGCCCGGTGCTGGTGGCCAGCATCGAACGCATTACATTGTCTGGTCGGCTCCAGTCACCAAAATGACTTCCGAACAGCATGGCAAAAACCACTTTGGCGTCCTGTTTCACGATATCCGTGCTCCAGACCTCGTTATAGAGGCCATGAACCCCCAGGTGGCTAATGACGTTGTCCAATCCGCCGCCGCACGCATACGTCCACAGCCAGGCGCTGTCGGTCACCCGGGAAATCCATCTCTCTGAGATCGGGGAGTTATCCTCGACATTGGCTTCGATGATACCGCCCGGGCCCACCATGGGCTGGAAGTTCCGATAACCGCTGGCTGCGTAAGCCATCCCGCCGGCATCTCCCGCGCGATTGGCGATGAGGGCGCGGCGGGGGACCGTGAACAGCTTGTGCCGCCAGGCGTGATCCTTGGTCAGATACTTGCGCAGCATTTCCGTCTCGCTGGGCCAGGGTGGGTCGGCCCCGTTGCCTGGCATGTCAACGAAATCAACCCGGCCCACCATGAGTTCAATATCCGACGGCATGTAGGAGGGACGGTTCTCCGGCGGCAGATTCGGGGCCCAATCCCCATCCATATCGCCATAGAATGCGTCCGCCGGGAGGGCGCGCGCGCCATGCGAGTCATAATTGAGAGTCCCGGACATGAAAATCGGAACATGGCCGAAGAGAAACACGGCCGTGACCCGCGCAGGGTCCGCGAAATAGTCCTGCTGGATGCGGTTTTTTACCGAAACGGCCCCTTCGCCAGGCGGCAGATCGTGCCGGATGACTGTCCAGCCATCGCCCGTGAGATCGGACTGCAATTGGGATAACTCGCTGGCGATCGCTGCCGAATCCGCGGCGACGATCAATATCAGCTTGCCCCGGTCCTCGATAACCGGCACGGCGATTCCGACGCAGATATACCCGTAGCCGGTGTATCCCAGAGAAGCGTGTTTGACGACCTGGTACTCATAAGGCACACCAGCGGAAACATCCGAATCTGTGAAGGCAAGCGCCGAGCCCGGCAGGGTTATCCCTGGCCCCCATGCACTTGCATCCTTCTTTTTGCGATAGACCACATGGCTGTCCGTCCCATAGGGATCGGGCAGCCAGTTCAAGGTGAGTTGAGGCGGGTTGGTCTGGATCGTAGCGCTGAGTTGCACGGCGTAAAGCCACGTGGAATCAGCCTTCAACAACATAGGCGAAACAAACAGCCAACCCACCGCTGCCAGCCAGCTTAAAGGACGAGCGAGGGCGGACCTCAGAGCATGAATTGTTTCCTTCATGAAAATCGCGACACCAAGGTGTTTCGCATGACTTCGCGGTTTCGCCTATGGGGGATTTTCCGCGGTTGGATGCCACCGCCCACCTGTGTCGCCTGTATTTCGGTTGTCTTTCCGCTTGCCAAAGAAGTCTGTTCACAGGCATTTTCCCTCATGGTAGCGACCAAAGATCCAGACAGTATCGATAGCAAGTTCTACAAGCCCGCCGATGCCTTCTTTTCGCGTTTTTGTGACATCGGCCTGACCTTTGACGACCTGACCCTCGCCACGATGTATTCCGAGGTTCTGCCCCGTGACACCCAGTTGGACGTGCAGCTTTCCGACAATCTGCACCTGAATATCCCGGTGATTTCGGCCGACATGGACACCGTCACAGAATCGCGCATGGCCATCGGGATGGCGCTGAACGGCGGGCTGGGTCTGATTCACTATAACATGCCCGAGCGAGAGCAATTGTCGGAGGTAAGCCGGGTGAAAAACCATGTTCACGGTCTGATCCAGGACCCCATCAAAGCGACTCCGGAGCAACTGGTGGGCGACGTGCTGGCCCTGATTGAAAAGAAGCGATTTGCGTTCAGCACCTTCCCAGTGGTTGACGCTCAGGGGCATTTGATCGGCCTGCTGCCGAGTCATGTGGTGAAGGCGCGCTATGCCAAACGAACCGTGGCGGACGCTTTGACTCCCCGGCAACAGGTCCACACCATTACCAAGAAGGAGCTGGGACGGGACCCGATTTCCCGGGCAGATCGTTTTTTCAATGACCACCCTGGCATCCATAAGCTGCTGGTGGTCGATGACCAGGATCGGTTGCACGGGCTTTTTACCATCAGTGATGTGGAGCGCATTACCCTGGAGCGCAACGCACAATTCAAACCCGCCCGCGACGCGCAGTTCCGCCTGATCTGTGGTGCCGCCGTGTCGGCCACGCGGAATGCGTTTGGGGACCTGGACCGGGAGCGGATTCTCACGCATGTAGGCGGCATGGTGGAGCGCGGCTTGGATATAGTGGCGGTGTCAACGGCCCATGGCCATACTCGAGGCGTGGGCGAAGCGGTCAAAATGCTGCGCGATGCGTTTCCCAAGCTCACGATTTGTGCCGGGAATGTCACCAGCGCCGCGGGTGTCGAGTTTCTGGCTGATTGCGGGGCGAATTGCATCAAGGTGGGGCAGGGGCCGGGGTCGATTTGCACGACGCGAGTGGTGGCGGGAGTGGGCATTCCACAAATGACGGCATTGTATGTGGCTTCACGATCGGCACAAAAGAAGCGGGTCGCCATCCTGGCCGACGGCGGAGTGACAAAATCGGGAGACATCGTGAAAGCCTTGACGCTGGCGGATTCGGTGATCTGCGGAGGGTTGTTCGCGGGTTGTCCGGAAGCGCCGGGTGAGGTGATGGAAATTAGCGGGAAACTCTATAAACAATATCGTGGCATGGGAAGCCAGGCGGCCATGAAAGCCGGTTCCGCGGCGCGCTATGGCCATGCGCCCGACGCTGGACGCAAAGTTGCCGCTGAGGGTGTGGAAGCTTTGAAAGAGGCATCCGGATCGGTGGACCGGGTTCTGACCCAGTTGATTGGCGGCATTCAGTCGGGCATGGGCTACCTTGGTGCGGCCAACCTGGTGCAATTGCGCGAGAAGGCGCGTTTCATCCGGGTCAGCCCCGCCGGACAGCGCGAAGCCGCGGCCCACGATGTGGTCGAAGTGAAGACGGGGACCTGATTTCCCGTTTTTCAGAACAACCCGGGAACGCTCGCGTCATGCATGGCTTGCTTTGGACTGAGAACTCGGAAACTGAGCTGAAATCGGAGCTTCTGGCGGCCTTCCCCCGGGTGACTGTTTCCACCCTGCAGGCCATGGTGATGGCGGATTTTCCACTTGCCGCCGGGCAGGTTCTGCCTCATTTGGCGTTCGTCCGCCAGTTCCTGCCCGACGCCCGCCTGCTGCAGGCGGAGTCCATCCGGGCCTGGGCGAATCACCTCGCGCAAGTCACGATCGGCAGGCTGCCGGATGACCAGCCTTGGGCCTTGCACATCGCTCCCCATTATGGCGCAGGCAAACGGCACCGTATCGGCGCGCGAGCCTGGCACAGCCTGAGGCGCGCCGGGGTTGACACCCGCCCCATGGAATCGCCGGCCGCGCCGTCACCTGAAGCGGATGCCGGGCGACACCGCGCCCGGCTGATTCGGGAGGTTTTTCTGGAACACTTGCGCAAGCATCGGCGGCAGTTGCTCAGGCAGTTGCGAAAGGAGCCGGTTCCGTTTGCAGGCGTCGATTCCGTGGTGCAACTGATGCTGGTTACCCCGAGCGAAGGGGTGCTCTCAGTGGCCCTTGCTCCGGTACCCCATGAACAGCGGCATTTAGTGTCCGCCTTCCCCAAAGGAGAAATTGAACCGGCGCAGGATAAGATGGCGCCGAGCCGGGCGTTCGCCAAATTAGTGGAATCCGAGCAGCGGCTTGGTCGCGTCATCCGGGCGGGAGAAACCTGCGTGGATCTGGGCGCCGCGCCCGGCAGCTGGACGTATGTGGCCGTGAACCGGGGGGCACGAGTGATCGCGGTTGACCGGGCTCCGTTGCGCGCGGACCTCGCGACCCAGGTGAGCTGCCAAAAAGCGGATGCGTTCAGCTATGAGCCGCCGGAGCCGGTGGATTGGCTGTTGTGCGATGTCATTGCCGCACCGGATCGTACGGCCGAGTTGTTGTTCCAGTGGCTGCGGCGCGGTTGGTGCAGAAACTTTGTGGTCACCCTCAAATCGGGGGACACCATGCCGCCGCACGCGCTTCAGGAGGTCGCGTGTCGATTGTCGCCCATGTGCCAGGAATTGCGGATCAATCGACTTTGCGCCAACAAAAAAGAGGTCTGCGTGTTCGGTTCTGCGGTGGCTTGAAAGCTCACATATCACCGCTGACACCGGCGGCCCGGAAGGTGGGCTGTTGCACCTGAAAAATCTGCCGCTCACGGGGCTCCGCCTGGGTATAAATTGAATAGTTGAACGGTGGTTGACGATACATGCCGCCGATGAGACGGCGAGCCCGGTGATGCCACTTGATCAGTGGGCGCAATCGTTGCGCCAGATACGGGGCTGATTCCCGCAACCTGGCGTTTTCCCGCCGGGCATTGGGCCCCGCGCTCATGTTGCTGCCCAGGAAGGTGAAAGCGGAGGTGAACCGCCGCAGCACGGCCATGCGGATGCCGCCGCGCAACAACCGTAAAACCCAGTCGCCATCTCCCGCATCGCGCCAGTCCGGCCGGAACGTGAAGCCCCTGTCAAAAAAGACCTGCCGCCGGAAGAACATGGCGCAGCTCAGAGTGGACAGGGTGCAGGTCCAGGTATGGTACGTGAGCGGGGTCTGAACCTTGCGATGACACAGGTATCCGCCCCGCTCGTTAACGATAACAATATCCGCGAACAACACGTCAATCTCAGGATGATCCTGAAAAAAACCGGCGGCGGCGGACAAGGCGCCTGGCAGGTATTGCTCATCGCAGTTCAAATAAGCCAGCAGGTCGCCTTTGGACCGATCGAGCCCCCGGTTGATCGCATCATACATGCCGCGGTCCTTTTCAATGAAGGCTCGGACCCGGGCGTCGTTTGCCAGCCAATCCCGGGTGCCGTCATCAGAGCAGGAGTCCTGGATGATGTGCTCGTGCGCCACACCCTCCTGGTCGGCAACCGAGGAGATGCAGAGAGGCAGCCATCGACCGCTGCGGAAGCTGGGGGTTACGATTGAGAAAACGGGCCTCATTTCGCGGGGCCGGCCGGGGGTTGGGGTGGTGCCTGCAAGAGACTGCCGTAGATGCCGGCGAGTTTCCGTGCGACTTCAACCCAGGAGAGCGGTTGCGGAGGGATTGGCAATTCCGATGCGCGGTCGTAAAACGCTCTCAGCATGGACGCCATTGACTGGCGGTTCGCATCGGCGGGACAGTAGGTGGCTCGGTCTGCGAAGACGGAGCGGGCCCAAGGGAGATCGGAGAGCAGGAGGGGGCATTCGGAAGCGGTTGCCTCCAGGGCGGACAGGCTCAGGCTCTCGCACGCGCTGCACAACACGAACCCCCGGGCGGCCCGGTATATCCTGGCCAGAGCCTCGCGGTCCTCAATGCTGCCGGCATAGCGAATGGTCTTTGGGTGTGCCTGGACGATGGCCGCAAAGCGCTCCGCGTAAGGATCGCGTGCCGAGTAGGGGCGCCCTATCACCCAGAGCGGCGTTTGCGCGAGGGCGGCGGCTTCCGCCAGTTCAGCCACCCGTTTGCGTTCGGTAATCGTGGCGGTGCAAACCAGCCAGGCGCCTCGTGAAACTGGCGGCGTGTGGCGAAACACCTCTTCAACGCCGTTTGGCACGACGTGAATTCGCTCGGGCGGGGCGCGGAAGAGATAGTCCATCAAGTGGGCTTCCCACGACGTCAGGGCGATGCAGGCGTCCGCCATTTCGTAGCTGCGCCAGCGGAAGGCGGTCAGAAATTGCCCGGGAAATGCCAGGCCGAACAGGCGCATCAGAAGGCGTTGCTTGCGGAGTTGGGCCTTGGTGCGCGAACCCTGCACGGTCAGCAATTCGGAAAGCACGACCTTGATGCCCTTGCGTTGCGCGAGTTCCACCAGGTGAGTTGGCATTCTCCCAAAATAATGAATGATATCCCCCTGCTGCGATTCATCCCACCAGCGGAGGTGCTCGACCTCGCAGCCAAGGCTTTCCAGCCCCAGTTTGGTCTGGCGAATCTGGATGGCCATGCCGCCATGCGCTAGCAAAGCGGGTTCCGGGTGATCAAACAGGATTTTCATCGCGCCCTTGCGAACGCCTCTTAAACGCGCACGCTTTTACCCGCAGAACAGTAGCGGAACACAAATGGTTTGGGCAAAGTATTTTCCACCCTTTCGATCGCTCCGTCAGCGGTGTTCCCAGCGTTTTTGGGATGCCGCGGGTCGGACAAGGAGCTTGTCTTTTCTGGTAGGAAGCGGTATAAAAAACATCAAGTTCATCAACCATGGAAGGATTATGAGATTTATTTGCAAAGGACTGATACTTTCAACCGTGCTGGCGATGGGCGGTCTATGCGCAGCCGTGGCCGCCGACCCCGCCGCCATGCGCGCCAAAGCCAAGGAGTTCCTGGCTCCGCTGCCAGACAAGATGCCAGGGGCCGAGCAGGACACCAAGGCGCTGGTTGCGCTGGGGGAAAAACTCTACTTTGAGAAACGGCTGTCGCTGAACGAGAAAATGTCCTGCAACGACTGCCATCTGGTGGATAAGAACCGGGCGGGGGTGGATAACGAAGTGACATCCCTGGGAGTTCATGGCAAGCGCGGAGATCGCAATTCGCCCACCACCCTCAACGCGGGTTTTCACTTTGCGCAGTTCTGGGATGGACGCGCCAAGAGCCTGGAAGAACAGGCACAGGGTCCTGTGCTTAACCCAGTGGAAATGGCCATGCCCGATCAGGCCGAGGTCATCCGCCGGCTAAGCGCCGACAAGGAATACCCGAAGCTGTTCAAAACTGCGTTCCCCGATCAGGCGGACGCGATAAGTTACGAGAACTTTGGCCGGGCGGTGGCGGCATTCGAACGCACGCTGATCACGCGGGACCGATTCGACGACTTCCTGAAGGGGGATGACAAGACCCTGACCGTTCAGGAACTGCGGGGTCTGGACCTGTTCTTATCGGTCGGTTGCACTACCTGCCACACTGGTCCGACGATTGGGGGCAATATGTACCAAAAAATTGGCGTGCTGCATCCTTACTCCAACACGACAGACAAAGGCCGGATTACGGTGACGAAGGAAGAGTGGGACGAATACCGTTTCAAGGTGCCTTCCCTGCGCAATGTTTCCCTGACTTGGCCCTACTTCCATGACGGCAAAGCCGCCGAACTGGATACCGCCGTTCGGGAAATGGCGTATATGCAATTGGACAAGAAGTTGACCGAGCCCGAGACCGCCGACCTGAAGGCGTTTTTGATGTCGCTCGCGGACAAAACCCGCAGAGCAGCCAAGTAAGCGGGCGGTTAGCGGAAAGACCGCCGGGATTCCGCATCCCTGCGGGGACGTGGCCGGCTTTTAAACCGGCCACTTTTTTCAACGCACGGTCTCATAAGTCTGATTGTGCAGATCGCCGAAAACGGATTGGCACCACAGCTTGACCCAGAGCCACAGCAT
>JBBQYD010000069.1:0-15313 GCA_038209025.1 Verrucomicrobiota bacterium
GGCGGCTTGTGCTGGGCTGGCACCCGGCCAGGGGCGCGAAGCTCCATGAGTTCGTAGCTGGGTTTCTTGTTGCCGGTGCGGGCCGCCGATGTGACCGCCTGGAGTTTGGCGATGCACTTGGTCTGAGAGCGTTAGCGTTATTGTAGCGGCAGTCATGACACAGTCGCGACATTCTGCGCTGGAGAATCGGAGGTGGCGACAAAAAAAGCCATGCTAACGGGAACATTTCTTGGCGACGTGAGCACTGGCGTGCCCCAGGCGCGCAAGCGGTGGATCAACTTGTCCAGGCGACCGCCGAGGGTGGCGTGGGGGATGAAGACTTCATCGGCCAGGGCGGCGACGAACTCGTTGCGGCGGGCGGCGAGTTCGGTGGTGACGCGGGTGGCCGGGGCGGCAAAGGCGGACAGGAGGAGCATCCGACCACCGGCGGCGGCGATGGCCCATTGCGCGGGCAATCGCTCCAGCATGCCGCGGGCGGGGCAGAGAATCACCGGGGCATCACCGCGCAGGAGGATTTGGAGGCATTCTTTTTCCACCGGTGAATGGAAACCGCTGATGACGCAGCGCTCGGCATCCCGCCACTTGGCGGCCTGGTCGTAGGTCGGGAGAGGAGTGTTCCCTCCATTGGAGATTCTCTCGCCTGTTCACGAGCGGTCATAAATGCCGGAAGTGGTCGATGAAAGATACCACCCAACACAAGAGAATCGCATAGTGCAAACGTTATTGCTGGGTGGCAGGCCGACACTTTCCAAGTTGGGCTGCACCACCCGCCAACCGCGCCGCAAATCTTCGTAGATGCGATACTCCGTCAGTTCGGTGAACACGCGCTGGACGTCCGTCGCTGCTGGGGATTGCGGATCGAGTTCGGGGTTTTTGGCAATCTCGCGGATGGTCAGACCTCAGGATCGGACGACCGCACCGGCCACGCGGTGAAAGGTGAGTTCCTGATCCTGGAGCAACGCCTCTGGCCACAGCCGCGCCTCCGCCACCAGTTCGCGCTCGATGAGCTCACGGGCGCGGTCGTCGGCCACGGTGAAGAACGAGCGGACGAAATCGCGGTAGTCGTCGAGGACGTTGGAATGGAGGTTAAAGATGCTCATAATTTGCACGCGGAAAAAAGCTGGCGAATAAAACCAACAGCATCGGCTTGCGTTTCCGCATCCGGGCGTCCGTAAAGAAATTCCGCGGTGCGCCTTGGCCCGGTGGAATCGGAGTCTTGAAAATCACCGCGCAGGTATTCCATCGCCTTGATTGCGCTCGCCTCGGCGAGCAAGGGCCGCAGTTCCGCCGCCACGTCCGCTACTCCACGTCCGTAATTTCGGAGCAGGTAAAACAAATCGTAAGCATCTTTGTTCTCACCGCGAATGCGGAAAGCGAGCGCCTTCAAAATGACAAATGCACCCGCACCGCAAACCCGGATGTCCCGCTCTGCCGTTTCGCCCACGATGGTCTTCCCGCTCAACCTGATCATCCGGTTGTTCTTGAACGCCAGATGCAATCCGGGCGCGATGATCGCCGCCCAATCTTTCGTCAGGGGAAATACGCTGCCGGGTTTTCCTTCCGGGTTTTGCGGCTCAATCAGAAAATCCACCGTCACCGCCGGGTCACTGATGCGCCAGCGTTGCCGGGTAAGTTGCCCCGCCTCGTTCTTGTCGGGCGTGAACTTGGCGTTTCGCAGGCGCTCGGCCACTTCCTGATACCGCGCTTCACCTACCAGCGCGAAGGCCAGTCCCAGGTCCAAGTCCATCGTGCCGACATGGGCCGTGACATTTTCCGGCAGGTTTTGCTGGTCAATTAGCAGCGACGGCACAAGGCCGCCCACGACCACCAGTTCGGGCATCAAATCGCCCAACTTGGTGGCGAGATACAGGCAGGTGGCTTTTACCCGCGCTACATGGTCGGGCGGATAACCGGCGGCAGTGCTGGGTTTTTCAGGCATGGCTTGGTTTCAAGAGGGTTTTGCGCAGCGCCTCGGCGGCTTCGGCGGAACGCTCGGGGTGATTCTTCAAATCCAGATAGACCTGCACAGCGTGCGCGCAGGCAATCCCCTCACGCTCGGTGCTGCCGTGAAAAACTCCCGCGTCGTTCGGTTGCACCAGCCAGATATTCTCCCCGCGTTCCGTTTCGTGAAATCCCATTTCCTGGCAGGCTTCCTTGCCGGGCAATTCCGCTACATACACGACCACCAGCCTGAACCCTGCAAAGCCCGAACACAGCCACGCCCCCGCCAATCCCGTCGCCGCGTGCTCCAGCTTGCCGCGTTTCAACTGACCCGACACGCGGCGCAAAATCTCATCATTGGATCGCGCCGCGATGTGGCCGCGCACGATGTGGTGCTTGGAAAATTCGTAAACCTCGCGCCACCCATCCAGCAGCGCGCCGAAGTCAGCGACCTTCACCGCGCCATTCGCACCGCGCGACACCAAGCGCTGGTCCTCCAATTGCCGGACGATGCGGCTGGTGAAGCCTTCATCCAGACCGCTCACCTTCGCTAGTTCTCGCTGGCTGAACGCACGCTCCGGCTCGATCAACAAAGATCGGGCAATCCGCGCGCTCTTCGGCGCGAACAGACTGCGCGGGCGGCCGGTGCGCTTGAACTGGTTCGGCTTGCCCTCGATGTTCACCCGCAGACCCGGCGCGACCAGATGCGCGTTGCCGGACAAATCCAGCCAGCCGATCTCCGCCTCCGCACACAGGCGCTGACCAACCTCGCCAATGTAAGGCGCGGCCACCAGCGGGATGAGTTTCTTGCGGGATTTTTCAACGAACCGGCGGACGGAACGCACTGCCATTGCCACCGCCGCCGCGCTGCCGCTGGCCTTCCATTCCACGGCAAACTTGAAACCTCCTGCCGTCACCAGCAAATCCGCCCGGTTGCTCTCATCTCCCGGAACGAACGGCTCAAGGTTGACGCTGACACGGCTTGCGGGCACGGCCAGCAATTCTGCCAACCGCTGCGCAAGCTCCTGCACCGTTCTCTGATTCAATTCCCGGCTCATATTGTCCAAATACCAGAACTTGACCGCGCGGTCAAGTAGGCCACTTTAGTCAAGTTTGCGCCCCCGCCAGCCCAACTCCTCCCCACGGAAGCCGCTCTTAATCAGGCAGCTTCCGGTCGGTTGAGCTTAGGCCGATGGCGCCTGGCGCAGACGCCAGCACTCGGGTTGAGAGTGCAAGCGTGGCCGGACTTGGCCGGATTTTGGCCGCATTACAGAACCCCTCTGAAAACACGAGAGGGATTTCAGATATTCATCCACGACGCGAGCAACGAGCGGGAAGGCGAAGCCATGGGGATCAGGACGCCCGCGCCAAAAGTAGTTTGCACCCATTGTTGAAAACGCCGTTAATGGCGCGATAAATTTGACTCCTTCCGGGGGTTCGTAGGTGAAGCGGACGGCGACGCCGGCACGGGTGCGGGCGCCCATGCGGCCGTTGCGGCGGCGTGGCGGGGCCAGCGCAGGGGCCAGCGCAGGGCTAGCCAACGCCCGGCCCCTCTGTTACTTTCCAGAACCGATGAACTCGCAGGGCAAAGAATGGTTTGCTGAAGGAATTGAAGGGCTGGGGCGGATGACGCTCCTGGCGCGCGAGGTGTATCGCTCGCTGCGTACCCAAAAGATCTCCTGGCGGGACCTGCTTTACCAGGTCTATTTTATTGGCGTTAAATCGCAATCCGTGGTGCTTATCACGGGCGCGTTTACCGGCATGGTGCTGGGGGCGCAGACCTATTTTCAGTTTCACAAAGTCAGAATGGATACCGCCACACTGGCAGTCGTGAGCGTTTCCATGTGCAGCGAGCTGGGACCGGTGCTGACCGGGCTCATGGTGGCAGGCCGGGTGGGAGCGGCGATTGCGGCGGAACTGGGCACCATGCGGGTGACCGAACAGATCGACGCCCTGCGGACCCTGGCCACGCACCCCGTCGATTACCTGGTGGTGCCGCGCCTGCTGGCGTTGCACATCGCCTTGCCGCTGCTCACCATTGAGGCGGTCACCATCGGCATCGTGGCCAGTTATGTGGTGGGGGTTCATCTGCTGGGGATTGACCCGGTTTATTCCTGGGCCAACATGGTGCGCTATACCGATGCGACAGACCTGGTGGTGGGCTTGATCAAGGCCCTGATATTTGGGGGGATCATTGCCATGGTGGGGTGTTACAAGGGGCTTTACTGCCAGGAGGGGGCTGAAGGTGTGGGGCGGGCCACCACCGAAGCCGTGGTGTATTCCTCGATCACCATCCTGATCACCAATTTCTTTTTGACGCTCTCCCTGAGCCAACTCCTGGAATCGCTATGATCGAGGTTCGGAATCTGGCCAAAAGCTTCGGCACGCACAAGATTCTTGCGGACGTGAACTTCAAGATTGAAGCGGGGGAATCGGTCGTGATCATTGGCCGGAGCGGCGGCGGCAAGAGTGTTCTGCTCAAGCACCTGGTTGGCCTGCTGCAACCAGACTCCGGGCAGGTGCTGATCGATGGCGAGGATATCGTCCGTATGAATGAGCGCGAGTTGCTGCGGGTGCGGCGGAAATTCGGCATGCTTTTCCAGGGGGCGGCGTTGTTCGACTCCATGACGGTGGCCGAGAATGTCGCGTTCGGCCTGCGCCGGCATGAGGCCCTGAGCGAACCCGAGATCGCGCACAAGGTGGCAGACGTTCTCAAGGTGGTTGAATTGTCGGGGATTGAGGATAAAAAGCCGGCCGAACTGTCAGGCGGCATGAAGAAACGGGTGGGGCTGGCGCGGGCCATCATTTACAAGCCGGAAATAATCCTGTATGACGAGCCCACCACGGGGCTTGACCCGGTGGTCTCCGACAGCATTGACAGGCTCATTTTGCGGGTGCGGGACCATTACGATGTCACGAGCGTGGTGGTGACCCATGATATGCGGAGCGCGCGCCGGATCGGCCAGCGGATCATGATGCTGCACGATCAAAGGATCCACGCCACCGGGTCCGCGGAGGAGATTTTCGCGTCAACCGACCCGGTCGTGCGCCGGTTCATCGAAGGTATCTCGGACCCCACAGAACAGGTATTTTGATATGAATTCGCGGCTTGAAAAAAAAGTTGGCCTTTTTGTGCTGGCGGGCCTGGTGCTCACCGGCGTGCTGCTAATGCAGTTCAGCAAAGGCACGAGTCTTTTCCGCCCCACCTACGACATTCTGCTGGAGTCCGTGGATGTGGCCGGCCTGAAGGAACGGGCCGATGTGCTTATGTCAGGGGTGCGGGTTGGCAGTGTGAAATCGATGCAACTGGCGCCCAGCGGCAAGTACGTGGTGGTTGTTCTGCGCCTGTACAAAGCGTACCCGGTCCACAAGGACGCCCGGTTTCTGATCCAGCAGTCCGGTTTCCTGGGCGACCAGTACATCGCGGTGGTGCCCACGGAGAACAAGAAACCTTTGTTCAACGACCAGGACACCGCCCAGGCGGAACCGCCCTTTAACCTGCAGGAAGTCGCCAGGTCGGCCGGGGGCTTCGTGCAAAAAATCGAGGGCATTGCCACCAAGCTCGATCAAACCCTTACCCAGGTGCGCTCCAACCTGCTGAACGACGCCACCTTGTCCAGCCTGTCGCTGACCGTCACCAACCTGAGATCGGTTTCTGAGGAAGCGCTGGTGGCGGTGGGAAATGTGAATGCGCTCCTGAAAACCAACAGCCCCGCGATCGCCAGTTCGAGCAGCAACCTGGTCTTTTTCTCCCAGCAGCTAAACACGTTTGCGGACAACCTCAACCTGGTGGTTGAAACCAATAGTCCCAACGTGCGGGCCGCGGTCAGGAACGTCGAAGATTCCACTCTCATTCTCAAGGAGGTGATGCACGACGTGCAAGCCGGCAAGGGCCTCGCGGGAACCGTCCTGCGCGATCCAACCGTGGCCGCGGATGTCTCCCACATCACCGCCAACCTCAGCATCACCAGCAGCAACCTCAACCGGCTGGGGCTCTGGGGTGTGCTTTGGAAGAAACCAACGCCTCGCGAGCCCCGTCCGGTCGAGGAGGTCATCCGCTCTCCGAAAGACCAGCGCCCGTCCCGGAAATAACCCCCGAAGCTTATGGCCCTTTGGATCATTCGAATTCTGTTCCTGATGCTCTGCACCCTCGGCGGCTATGCGGTCAGCCAGCTCCGCCCCGACTTCTCGGTCTTCCAGGGGCGTCACGCCGCCGTTCTTGGGTTGATCATCGGCTTCGGCTTCGGCTGGCTGATGATTGCCGTGGATGAAATGCTCAAGGGCTTTTCGCTGCGGGCCTTTTCGGCCACCAGCTTTGGCTTGTTGCTGGGGACCGTTGTGGCGCTGCTGATTGACAATTCCGGCCTGTTTCAAAACGCCGAGGAGCCCACCCGCTGGCTCATTCGGCTCTGCCTGTTTCTCAGCTTCGGTTACATCGGCATCGTGCTCGCCATGCGCAGCAACAAGGAGGACTTCTCCCTTATCATTCCCTACGTGCGTTTTGCCCCCCAGAACAAACCCGACAACCTGCTCCTGCTGGACACCAGCGTCATCATAGACGGCCGCATTGCCGAGCTGCTGGAATCCAATTTTCTGGAAGGCATGGTCATCGTGCCGCGCTTTGTGTTGAGGGAAATTCAACAGGTGGCGGATTCGAGCGACCCGCTCAAGCGAGCTCGCGGCCGCCGGGGGCTCGAGATGTTGAACCGCCTCCAGCGCAACCAGCGAAACGAAGTGAAGATCCATGATGGCGATTTTCCCGAGGAAAAGGAAGTGGACGCAAAACTGGTGCGGCTGGCCCGCAACCTGCATGCCAAGCTTTTCACCAACGATTACAACCTCGGCAAAATTGCCGAGCTGCAATCCGTCAGCTATGTAAACCTCCACGAGTTGGCGAAATCCCTGCGGATCACGCTGCTGCCGGGTGAAGTGGTCTCTCTGCGGCTGGCGCGTGAAGGTCGGGACAAGGGGCAGGGCGTGGGCTACCTGCCGGATGGTACGATGGTGGTCGTGAATAATGGCCAGCCCTTCATCGGCCAGCAAGTGGATGCCCAGGTGCAAAGCACGCTGCAGACTGGCGCCGGCATCATCGTTTTTGCGGAACTGAAACAAAGCCAACCGCAACTGCCAGCCAGTTAATGTGCTACATTGCCTTATGGGACCCACAACTGTTTACCAAGCATTTAGCCCGGCCGATGCCCAACTCGTTCGTTCCCGACTCGACGCTGCCGGCTTTCACGCCATCGTGACCCACGAGCTTTCCGCTCTGAGTTTCGAGGGATATTCCGTGGCTGCCGGCGGCATTCTGGTCCAGGTGCCTGAGGAAGAAGCGCCTGACGCCCGGGAATTCCTGACTGCTGACTCACCTCCTGATGAAACCACCGATACTCAAGGCGCTCCTTAAACTCCAAAAATTGTTGCCGCAAGGCGAACTCAGTTTTGCCGAACCCCTCCTCCAGGAGCATGCCGGCGATAAATGGTTTGCGTCTCACCGGCCCGACGCTGTGGCGTTGCCCCGGAGCACCGATTCAGTGTCGAAGATCCTCGCCTTCGCCTCGACCCACCAGATCCCGGTCACGGCTCGCGGAGCCGGCCACGGTTACGTCGGCGGCTGCGTGCCTCTAAAAGGCGGCGTTGTCCTCTCGCTGGCCCGGATGGCCCGGATAAAAGAAATCAATCCCCGTGACTTTGTCGCCGTGGTCCAGGCCGGCGTAATAACCCAGACCCTCCAGGAGGCGGTTGAAGCCCAAGGACTCTATTATCCTCCCGACCCGGCGAGCCGAAAGGATAGCACGATTGGCGGAAATATCATCACCAACGCAGGGGGTCCGCGCTGTCTCAAGTACGGTGTCACCCGCGATTATGTTCTGGGCCTGGAAGTGGTGCTGGCGAACGGTTCGGTGGCGCGCCTGGGAGGCCGCACCCACAAGAACAAAACCGGGTTTGAATTACACCGGCTCTTCGTTGGGTCGGAGGGCCTGCTGGGAGTGGTCACGGAAGCCATCTTGAAGCTCATTCCCATGCCCCCGTTTCGTGCCAATCTCGCGGTGGGTTTTGCTGGCATGCCGGCTGCCATAGCCACCCTGCACGCCATTTTTGAAGCCGGTTTTCTGCCGGCCGCGCTGGAGGTGGCCGATTCCTTTACGCTGGCCGCCGCGTACAAACGCACCGGGAGTTCCCGCCTGCGGGATTGCCGCGCCCACCTCATCGTCGAGCTCGATGGTCAGGAAGCCTCCGTGAAATCCGAGATCCGCACCCTCGCTCGCATTGTCCGCAAACAGGCCCCTTTGTTTATCGAGCGCGGCCTGGGCGCGGCCCAATGCGAAGAGGTATGGAAAATCCGCCGGGAGTTTTCCTACGCCCTGCGCGACACCGGGTTGACGAAGCTAAATGAGGATGTCGTGGTGCCGCGCAGCCGGCTGGCCGATCTCTTTGCGTTTGCCGCGCGGCTGCAAACGAAGCATGGGTTGCCCGTCGCCTGTTTTGGGCACGCCGGCGATGGCAACATCCACACCAATATCATGGTTGATTTCCAGCAGCCCGGCGCCAAGGAGCGCAGCGAGGCGGCGCTGGACGAACTCTTTCAGCAGGTGCTGGCCTGGGGCGGGTCTATTACGGGCGAGCACGGCATCGGCATCGCCAAGCGCAGATGGTGGCCGCTGGCAGTCTCACCCGAGGTCCTGGAATTGCATCGGCTCGTTAAGCGCTCCCTCGATCCCGCCGGCATTCTCAATCCCGGCAAATTCCTCGACCTGCCATGACTCTATCTCTGATTTCACCGGTCAGCCTCGCGGCGTTCCCGCTATCAGGTCTCAAATTGCCTGCTATAAAAGCACCAGAAAGCAATTTCCGATCATTGAGTCTTCGGCGGTGAACGAGCCGGGCTTCTTAAAGTCAAGCAAGGCACGCAAGTCATTTCTTCCGTTTCCTCTTGACCGCCGCGCGCCCACCGCGAAAATGACATGGTAACGGTATCTATGATTGGATCTATCAACCAGGTTCCACCGGCCGCTCGGGGCGCTTTGCCCGTTGGAGGCTGATTCGCTATTTTGTCATATTCGCACACAGTTGTTCTCCCTCCGGGCCTCGCCTCGCTGTTCTCCAATCGCGCGCGAGCCTCAAGAGGGTTCCTGGCGGTCGCCGCGCTGGTCTTCGCCTGCCTCGGGGCGCCTTCCGCCCGTGCCCACGGCGACCTGGAGATTCGCATCGGCGATATCACACAACGGATCAACTCGACCACCAACAATCCGGCTCGGCTCTACCTTGAGCGGGCCGAATTGCTCCGCGAGCACAGAAACTGGGAGGACGCCGCCGCAGATTATGGCCGCGCGGGGGCGCTTGATCCCAAGCTTCCCAACCTTGAGTTGTGCCGCGCCAGAATGCTGGCGGAGTCGGGACAGTTGGAAGCCGCACGAACGATCCTTGATGGAGTGATCAGCCAATCGCCAATGCCTGGCGAGGCGCTGGTGGCACGGGGACAGGTCCTGGCCCGCCTGGGCCAGCGTGCCCCCGCTATTACAGACTACCTCAAAGGCCTGGAACTGGCGGGTGAATCTGAACCAAACCACTTTCTTGAGCTGGCCCGATTGCAGGTTGCGGACGGGCAGGTGCAGGAAGCGTTGCGCAGCCTGGACTGGGGTCTTAAGCGGGTCGGCCCGGAGCTATCCCTCTACAGCGAGGCGCTGGAACTCGAACTCCAGTTGCACCAACTCCAACCCGCCCTGAAACGCGTGGACGCAATTCTGGAACATGCCAAACGCAAAGAGACATGGCTGGCGCGCCGCGGCGAGATCCTCCTGGAGGCGGGCAATCCCACCGAAGCCAGGAGCTCGCTGGCAGCGGCTTTGCTCGAAATCAAGAAATTGCCCCCGCGTTTGCAGCAGACTCCCAGCATGGATAAACTGCGCGTTCAAATCAACACGGCCCTGGCCCGAATCCCGGAGGAAGCCCGGAAACCGCAGTAGCATTCACAAATTGAACCAGTGTAAACTTATGGTCAAACGGTTACCCCCAATCTTTCGTTCCGGACTTTTGTTCGTCTCGCTGGTTTTCGCCGCCGTGGTGGGAGGAAGCCATGACGTGCGGGCCGCCCATAACGTGGTTGCCGGCCATATCCGCGCGGTCCAATTGAATTCGGACGACACCACGAACTCCGTGAGCCTGGCGGTCACCACGGCCCTAAATGACTTCCGACTCCGGGAAGGCTCGAATCGCGGCGATTTCAATGTGCAGATCGGAAGTTCGGCAACCGATGACGTGGGGGGTGGCGTGCTGCTCTGCTGTGTTGCCGAGAATGGAAGGAATAACTTTGGGACGAATAACTTTCCCATTGCCGCAGTCAACGGCGATAGCGCTTACCGAATTAGCGCCTGGGTACCCACCGCCCCTGTCGCGGGCTCCGCGGCCGAGTACAATGTGAATGTTGCCGGGGCATGGTTCCCCTACAGTCAGTTTGTCGGTGGCCTGGCGCGCAACGCGTCTGGATCGAACGGCGGCACCAATGATCTGTTGGTCAGTTCGGCGGGTTTGGTGCTGGGCACGCACTTCCAGGGGGTCACTGCCGGTCAGTTTGTGTTGAACCTGACCACCCGGGGAATTGATTCCCGCAGAGATGGCGTGCTCCTGGTGAGCGGCGGCAAAGACGAAAACAATTATGCCTTATCCCAGGTGAATACGAATGATGGCACGTGGAACATCTTTGTGCGCGATAATGCCCAACCGACGTACGCCAACAACGAGCAGGATCCGGTGGCCTTTGTTTTCATTCCCAAAACCAATACCTCCCTGGTCTCAGGCCGCTTCAATGGAAACGGCAGCATTGCGGCATTTAGCGGCAGTTCACCCCAGTTTCAAGTTACCGCCCTTGGCACGGGGAGATGGGAACTCAAAATCCCGGGGCATTCGCCGGCCAATGGCGTCCTGGTGATATCGGCGGAAGGCGGGGGCACCTACAACGGCGACAACATTGTCAGCTATCAACCGACTGTGGCGGGGGACGGCTGGGAGATTCAGTCCCGGGATACGCCTAATAACGGCCTCCAAACGCCCGTGGGCGCCTCCGGCGAACCTGAAGCGACCGCCTCCTTCGTGTTCATTCCCGGAAGCCTCTCAGCCGCCCTGATTTCTCCTGGCTACAATTCACAGGGCCTGGGGGCCGCGCCGGTTTTGAGAGTGGCGGTTTCCAATGCTGCTCCCGGCGACTTCAGCGTGAGGTTTTATGGCCGGGAAGCGGTTAATCCCCTCCCCGGGCCGGATTTTGCCATCGTGGCTCTGCCCGACACCCAGTATTACACGGCCGAGCGTTTCGGCGGCACGAAGGAGATGTTTGCGGCCCAGACCGAGTGGGTGGTTACGAATCGTATTTCCCGCAATATCGCCTACGTCGCACATCTCGGAGACATCTCGGATAGCGGCGACATCAAAAGCGGGACCTCCAACATTACGGAATGGCGGAATGCCACCAACGCCATGTATCTCCTGGAGAACCCGCTCAGGACCCGGCTCCCTTACGGGGTGCCTTACGGCCTGGCGGTGGGCAACCATGATGAAGAACCCAATGGCGACCCGGAGGGCACCACGTTCTTCTATAATATGTTCTTCGGGGTTCCACACTTTAACGGTCGTTCCTACTATGCCGGTCATTATGGCGCCAATAACGACAATCATTTCGATCTCTTCAGCGCCAGTGGTCTTGATTTCGTGGTGCTCTATTTTGAGTATGATACCAACGCGAATCCGGCGGTACTGACCTGGGCAAATGAGGTCTTGCGCACCAACGCGCAACGGCGCGCCATCGCGGTGACCCATTACATGGGCACCGCGTACACTCCCAGTACCTTGAGCAAGCAGGGCGCGGCCATCTACAACGCCCTCAAAACCAATGCCAACCTCTTTCTGTTGCTTGGTGGCCACGTTTCCGGTGAAGGATCTCGGCAGGACACCTTCAGCGGCAAAACCGTCCGCACCTTCATTTCCGATTACCAGTCGTACACCAACGGTGGCAACGGCTTTCTGCGGATCATGGACTTCTCACCCAGCAACAACGTCGTATCCATCCAGACCTTCTCCCCGTGGACTGGCGAATATGAAACCGACGACGACAGCGAACTCTACTTCTCGTACAACCTCCAATCTTTGACGGCCAATGCCTTGCCTTACCAGGAGTTGGCGATGACGACCGTCACCCAGGGGAATTTGGCCAGCCTCGTCTGGCGTGGATTGCCTCGTAACAAGACCTTTCAATGGTATGTTACGGTCACCGACGCCGGCGGAAATACGGTCTCCTGCGGACCTTCGCAATTTACCACGGGCGGCAACACCCCGCCCGTGGCCAGCAATCAGACATTCACCATCAAGGGAGATGCGCCGTCAACACTTGAAGTGCGCGCCACCGATGGGGAACTTGACGGCCTGACATTTCAGGCAAGGAGCGTGCCGCTGCACGGGCTGAATTCAGATTTTGATACCAACACCGGCACCTTCACTTACTTGCCTGCGCGCGGCTATCGGGGGTCGGACTCCTTCACGTTTCAGGCCAATGACGGACTGTCGAGCAGCGGCCTCGGCACGTTAAGCCTGATCGTGCAGACACCCACGGATGATGATGGCAATGGCCTGCCTGACGCCTGGGAGATCGCTTACGGGTTGTCTGATCCTTATGGGGATGCCGACGGCGATGGCCAAAACAACCTGGCGGAGTACTGCGCCAATACCAACCCAACGAATGCCGCCTCAGTGCTTCGCCTGAGCAACCCCGGCCAACCAATCCCCGGGCAATTTCAACTCACGTGGTCCTCTGTCGGCGGAACGCGCTACCGGGTGCAATTCCTCGACGAGGCTGCCACCCCGGGCTTTGCCGGACCGTTTACCGACCTTCTGCGGGACATCAGCCAGGAAATGGATTCGAGTCCGTTCGGGACCGCTTCCACCCAAACATACATCAATCAAAACGGAAATCCCACCAACGGCGCAAGGTATTACCGGGTCAAGGTGGTTCCGTAACCGGCGCCTCAGTCTCAGAGTCAGCCCCCGCCAGCAGCACGACAAACTCGCCTTTGATGGAGCGCTGTTTTAACTGGTCCTGCAACGCCGCCGGGGTGCCCCGCAAGTATTCCTCAAATTTTTTCGTCAGTTCTCGCGCCAGCACCACCTGCCGGGCAGGGAATACCTGCCGCAATTCCTCCAGCAGCTTTTCGATTCGATACGGAGATTCGTACAGGATGACGGTGCCGGGCACCGTCTGGAGGCTCTCCAGCCGTTTGCGGCGTTGCCCGGACTTGTGCGGCAGGAATCCGATAAAATGAAATTCGTCGGCGGGCAAGCCGCTGGCGGTCAACGCCGCGACCAACGCGCAGGCTCCCGGCACTGATTCGACCCGGTGCCCGGCGGCAATGGCCGCCCGCACCACCCGTTCCCCAGGATCACTGACGCCGGGCGTGCCGGCATCTGATACCAGGGCGACCTTCTCACCGCGGCCGAGCCGCTCAAGGAGTTGCTCGCTGCGCCGGGCTTCATTGAATTGGAAGTAGCTGAGCATCGGCTTCGAAATCTCGAAATGCTTCAGCAGTTGGCCGGTGCGGCGGGTGTCTTCCGCGGCAATGACATCGCATTCGCGCAACGTCCTCAGCGCGCGCAACGTGATGTCTTCCAGGTTGCCAATCGGCGTCGCCACCAGGTAGAGAGTCCCGGGCGAAAGGGGTGGCAGAGCAGCTTCCAAAGATCCTCCTATTTACAGATGCCCCGCTCGCTCCCGCGGATGAATTGAACCAGGTGCAGAACCTCCGGGATGGAGGTCAACTCCTGCTCAATCCGAACCAGCGCGCTCGAAATTGTCAGCCCCTCGCGGAACAATATCTTGTAGGCCTGACGCAGCCCGGTCTGGGCGGCCTCCGGGATCCCATTCCGTTCCAGCCCTACCTTGTTGATGGTGCGAGTCTCGGCGGGATTGCCATCCACGATCATGAACGGCGGGACGTCCTGGGTGACTTTGGAGCACCCTCCAATCATGGCCATCCGGCCAACCCGGCAGAATTGATGCACCGCCGACATGCCTCCCACCAGCGCCTGATCTTCGACGATTACATGCCCCGCCAGGGCGGCCATGGAGACAATGACCCGATTGCCCATCACGACGTTGTGGCCAATATGGCTGCTCGCCAGGATGGTATTGTGGGAGCCGATGACAGTGGCCTCCCCATCCCCCGTGGCGCTGTGAATCGTCACGCATTCACGGATGGTGTTATTGTCCCCCATTTCCGTACGGGTGATGCCCCCCTTCCACTTCAAATCCTGGGTTTTGAGCCCGATGCTGCAAAAGGGGTAAAACTCGTTTTCCCGTCCGATCCGCGTGTGTCCGCCAATCACCACATGGGAGTGGAGGCGGCAGCGGGCTCCAAGCGCCACCTGCTCGCCAAGGACACAATAGGGGCCAATTTCACAGTCTTCCCCAACCTCAGCCTGGGGGTGAATCACGGCAGTGGGATGTATTATAGACATGGTGCCTAGGGATGCGTCAGCATGAACGTCACTTCCGCTTCGCTGACAATCTCTCCTTTAACTTTGCACACACCTTTGGCTTTCCCGATTTTGCCGCGTGATTTCGTAAGTTCCACTTCAATGATAAGCACGTCCCCCGGCAGCACGGGCTTGCGCCATTTCACACTCTCCGCCGCCATGAAATAGGCGATTTGGCCGGTATTCTCCAGTTTCTGAATCATCAGAATGCCCGCCACCTGCGCGATGGCTTCCAACTGCAGCACGCCCGGCATGATCGGGTGCCCCGGAAAATGCCCCTGGAAAAAGGGCTCGTTCATGGTGACGTTCTTCACGCCCACGATGTGAGCCCCGTCAATGCTGGCTATGCGGTCCACCATCAGGAAAGGATATCGGTGGGGCAGTAGTTTCAGGACGGCGTTGATGTCCAACGCGCCGTTCTCCTCTGGAGGCTGGATCTCCCTGGCATCCGAGGCAGGCACCGGCGGGGCAAACCTGGCGGCATCCAGCGGGCGCCGCATTTGCGCCACGATTCTCCGCACGAACTCGCAATTCGCCGTGTGGCTGGGTTTGACCGCCACCAGATGCCCATGAATCGGACGGCCCAGCAATGAAAGGTCCCCGGCAATATCCAGCATCTTGTGACGGACAAACTCCTCGGGATAGCGCAGTGGTTCGGTGGTGAGCACCGCGTCATCACGGATCACCACGGCATTTTCCAGGCTGCCGCCTCTGATCAACCCGTTTTTGATCAGGTATTCGATTTCCTCGTAGAAACAGAACGTCCGCGCATGCGCCAGTTCCGTTTCCCAGGTTTTGGGGGATAGCTCAGTGCTGTAAAACTGGGTAAACTGACCTTTCCTGTCCGAACTGGTGCAGG
>JBBQYD010000070.1:0-14990 GCA_038209025.1 Verrucomicrobiota bacterium
CAAACAATGCTGCGGACGGTGACCGCGGCGGAAACGTTTTGCCCCGTAACCCGGATGTTTGAAACCGCAAGGTGCGGTCTTCTGCTGCTGGCCCGTTCGGTGGTTTGCTCCTCGCCTAAAACATCTGCGATCCCCCCGCCCCGTTGCGCACGCGGCGGCGTCATCCGGCGCGATCCCGTTGCCTGCATTGGCAGACGGAGGGCACGGCCAGAACGTAAGTCCACTGGCGAGACGCACTTTCCCTCGTCCCAAAGCGAGATTCACACGGCTGGCGTTGAGTGGAACCCTCTTTTTGCGTTGCAAATGTAGCCATACATAGTGACAAATACTTCTTTACTTGATGCTTCACATGCGGTAATGTGTGGCCATTAACTAAATGCCATCATGCCAGCTCCCGCCAATCTGCACCTGGAAATCCAGTCCCACCGCTCCAATCATTACGGCATCATCCGTTCGTCTTTCCGCTCCCAGGGCAAGGTCAAACACTCCAGCCACGGCCGCCTCTCGGGCATCCCCTTGGAAAAACTCAAGCTCCTCCAGTCCGCTTTTCGGGGCGAGGTCATCCCCAAGTCCTCCACGGAGGCCTTCCAGATTCTCTCCTCCCGCGAGTACGGCGCCAGTCATGCCCTCCTTCAATTGGCCAGGCACCTGGGACTGCCCCAGATACTCTACTCACGCAACGAACCCTGGATTGGTCCCGCCCTGGCCATGATCATCGGCCGGATCGTTTACGCCGGGAGCAAGCTGGCCCTTTCCCACCAAAGCCCCAACACCCTCCTCTGGGAACTCTGTGGCGTCCAAGGCAAGGTCGATGTGGACAAGCATTGCTATGAAGTCATGGATCGGCTCCTGGAGCGCCAGCCAGCCATTCAGCGAAGCCTGGGCAAAAAGCATCTCAAAGCAGGCCACCTGGTTCTTTACGACATCACCAGCAGTTACTTTGAAGGGGAGTATGAGGAGAGTGAACTGGTCGCTTTTGGCTATAACCGGGATGGCAAGCGAGGCCATGAGCAGGTGGTGATCGCTTTGATTTGCACGGAGGAGGGTTGTCCGGTCGGGGTGGAAGTCTTCGCGGGTCAGACTCAGGATGGCAGCACGGTGCCCGCCAAGATCGCGGAGATTCAGCGGGAGTATGGCATCGGCCAACTCATCTTTGTCGGAGACCGGGGCATGATCACTCAGGCCAATGCCCGCAAGCTCGAAGGCACGGAGGGGCTGCAGACAATCAGCGCCTTGACTCACCGGCAGATCGTCGATTTGCTCGAACGCAAGGTCATCACCCGCGAACTCTTTGACGAGAAGGAGATCGCCGAGGTGCTGGACCCGGACAACCCCAAGCGACGCTACTGTTTGTGCCGCAACCCTGAAACGGCCCGGCGCGAGACTCGCACCCGCCAAGCCTTGCTGGAATTGACCCGACAAAAACTGGAGGCCATTGCCGAGGGACGAACCGGGCAAAAGAAGACTGACCCGCTCAAGCCCGATCCCGCTAAGACGACCAGGCCCGCCAGGAAGGGCAAAGTTCCGTGCGCCGAGAAGATCGGGGCGCGGGTGGGGCGGGTTTTGCAACAGTACAAGATGGGAAAGTTCATCAACTGGTCGGTGGTGGAAGGCAGGCTGCAATGGGAGTTGAACCAGGAGAAGATCGATGCGGAACAACGGTTTGATGGTTGCTATGTGATCGTAGCCGATGTGCCGCCGGAAGACCTGGCCAAGGTCCAAGTGGTCGCTTCCTATAAGAAGCTGAGTTTTGTGGAACAGGCTTTTCGGAATTTGAAGACCGTGCAATTGGATATGCGCCCGGTCTATCACAAAAAGGATGATCGGATTCGGGCGCATGTCTTCATCTGCATGCTGGCCTATTATGTGCAGTGGCACGCGCGCCGACGGCTCAAGCCCTTGTTCGATCAGGATGGTCAGGGCAAGGAGCGCCAATGGACCTTTGCGGGGGTGGTCGAGCGCTTGATGACCCTTCGGAGCAATCGGGTTCAGTGCTCCGGAGTGGAATTTGAGCTGCACACCGAAGCCGACACGGTTCAGCGCCACATTTTAGCTTTGCTGGCCAACGAGGGAACTGTAGCCATGAACGTGAAATAGAAAAACGCAAGAAACCCCCGGTGAAATCAGGGGATTCTTTGCTTTCATCAAGGGTAAACTGCGGCGAGACAACGGCCCCACCATTGGATGAAACAAAACCCAGGGTGAGAATCGTCCGATGTCGTTTTTCCGGCGCACGAACTGGAGGTTCCAGGTCACCCCTGTCACCGGGCGGTTCAAAACCAGCCACTGATGGGCGGTTCAAAACCAGCCACCCTGAGGTGGGGTAATTCATATCATTTTGTTAATTGGATTCAAGGCTGAACCTGGGTTTTCTTTGCGTTTGAGGGAATGTTCCGAGTATGGTCGTGGCACGGCTGAGAGGATACGGCTCTGCAGGAGTGCAACCGGAGCGCTCAGTTTGTCCGTGGATTGCGGAAGCATCCGCTCCCGGCTTCGGGTTCCGGGGCCGGGAGTTTTCTTTTTGGGATGATACGCAACCACGGCACAAAGCGAAAAACTCATCGTTCCAACCATATTTTGCGGGCGTTCCCAGGCTTTAATCGGCCGCGATCTCCTCGGAGTCTTGGCTGGTGATTTTGGTTTCTTTGCTGGTTTGATCTTTAAGGCGGTAGCTGCGCCCGCTGATAGCGATGGTTTGGGCGTGGTGGAGGAAGCGATCCAGGATGGCGCTAGCGGCCGGCACGTCGCCCAGGAGCTTGCCCCAATCAGCGATGGGGCGGTTGCTGGTCATGATGGTGGAACGGTTCTCATAGCGGCGCATGACCACTTCCAGCAGGTATTCCCCGGAGTGTTTGGGCAGTGCCTTAAGCCCCATGTCATCAATGATCAACAGGTCCGGTTTGAGGTATTTGCGTAACACCCGGTCTTGTTGGTTGAAGGCTTCGTCTCTGAGGAAGTCCCGAACCAGGTCGAAGATGGAGCGGTAGAGGACCTGGAAGTTGAGTTTGATGGCTTCATGCCCGATGGCTTGGGCCAGGTGCGTTTTGCCGACCCCAGGCGGGCCGATAAACAGGACGTCGGTGGCCTGGCGGATGAACTGGCCGGCGGCCAGGTTGTAGATCTCCTTGCGGGGTATGCTGGGGTTAAAGCGCCAGTCAAAGTCTTCGATCGTTTTGAGGTGGCGGAAGTCGGCGGCTTTGGTGCGTCGGGCCAGTTGGCGTTCCGTGCGGATGTTGAGTTCATCCTGAATGATGAGTTCCAGGAACTCCGCATGGCTGAGTCGGTTGGCAGCGGCTTCCTGCAACCGCAGGCTGAGTGTGCGCGCCAGGCCCGAGAGGCGGAGTTGGCGCAGGGTGTTTTCCAGGTTAGGGCTGTTCATAGGTGTTTGCGGTGTTGTTGTTGTTGTTTTGGGATGCGGGCGTAAAGCACGCCGGCACCAGTTTGTCATAGGTTTCGAGGCTGCGGATCAGGGGATGGATCTCGATAAAAGCGAACTGTTCCTGCAGGGTGGGCCGGGCCAGAAGTTCGCGCACCTCTCGCAACCGCCAGGCTCCGTGGGTCAGGGCCAGTTGGCAGGCTTGGTCGATCTGAGGGGCAGGATGCTTCTCAGCCAGTGCCAGGAGGCCCTGCAAGACACGCAAGCATTCGGCTCCACGCTGCTGGTAGAGAGTCTCAGCCCAGGTGCCCGCCCCTGCGCCCAGGAGGCGGCAGCGGTCCAACATCCAGTCGGCACCATGCTCGATGAGGGTGCGCTTATGGCTGTGGATGTGGGCCGGATCGGCTTGGAACCTCCCCGGTTCCTGACGCACATGCAGGGCGATGAGTTCCATGCGCTCGTTAAACAGGCGCACGATTTTAGCGTCCCAGCGGGCCCACACGGTGCGCTGCATGTATTCGGGAGGCACGGAGTAGTAGGCCTTGTCCACTTCGGCGTAGCCGTCGCGGTGGACTTTGCGCGGAGCTTCGTTAAAGCATGGAAACAAACCGGCCGGCAGCGGCAGCAGCCGGGGTTTCTCCAAGTCCATAAAATGTTTGCCCACCTGCTGGCGGGTGGTGCCGTGAATGCGGGTGTCGGCCACGGTTTGCTCCCAATGGGCCAAGTGCAGGTTTTGGGCGCCCAGACTCTCAAAAGTGCGTCCCGCCAGAGCGTTGTCCTGAACATATTTTACGCCCGCCTCCACTTTTCCTTTGTGACGGGGCATCGCCGGCTTGGTCGGCAGGATCACCGTCCCGTAATGCTCAGAAAATGATACAACCTTGGGATTGAGTTCCGGTTCAAACCAATCGACCTTTTTTACCGCCGCCCGGAGGTTGTCGATCACCAGCGTGCGGACCACTCCGCCGAAATGGCGAAACGCATTCTCCAACCCCCGAATGAAGTTCTCGGTGGTCTGCCGCCAGAAGACCTCGGTATAGCCCTTGCGCGAGTGGCTTAAGACCACGCGAAATGCATGCGGACGCCGACGCTTGCCCTCTTCCACCACCCAGGCTCCCTGGCCAAAATCCACCTGCGCCTGCTCTCCGGGAGCGGTTTCCATTCGCCGAAACGGCAGCGGGCAAGCCGCATCCAAACGCCGCACAAAGCGCTTCACCGAGTCATAGCTGCCTTCAAACTTCTGGTCCGTAACCAGGTCCTGGTAAATGCGCTGCGCGGACAAGCCCGCGTCTAGAGAGACCTTGATCACTGCCTCAAAGGGCTGGCAGTGACTCACACGACCCGGTTTGGACCCGGCGGGCGAAATGGCGGGGTTTGGCACCTCGGCAGGAACCGCAGACGTGCTCAGCGTGACTTCAGAGCCGGGGGGCGAAATGGCTGGGTTTGGTTCCGAAGCTGGCTCGGACCCGGCGGGCGGAATGGCCGGGTTTGACCCTTCCGGCTGACGAGCCATTCGCCGATACCGAGCCACCGTCTCGCGGTCAATATCCAGTTCCCGGGCTATCTTCCTTTGAGACCAGCCACGGCCGCTTAATGTGCTAATCGTTTGCTGCAGTTCCATTTTGAGTTGGTTCATCGTCACGACAGGGTCGAAATACCGACCCCGACCGCAACGATTACTTCACCTCAAAAGTGGCTGGTTTTGATTCGCCCATTGCTGGCTGGTTTTGACCGCCCGCTGACAGGTGCAAAGGTGTTACCCCCTTATAATGGTGATATGAGTGGCACAACCCGCGTTGGGATGGTGAATCCTTTTTGGGGGTTCAGTCCCATGCATCCTTTGGAAAGTTCCAATGGAGTCTATGTCAATGAGTGGATGAATTTTGCATGTTGTGATTATTTTTCAAGATTTTGAATAAGGAGTATTGACAAACTTTAGCGCCTTCGTAAAAAGAGGACGTAAATAGCAACTACAGCAGTCAAAGAGATTCTTTTTTGATATCTGAAGCTATGTTCGGAAACCTAACAAGCCCTGGGGGTGAAGCAGTAATTGGGGTGACTGCTTTTAGCGGCTTGTACTGCATGTGGAGAATAGCTTTAGTAATTACGGGCCGTATCCAGAATACTTATGCCCCCCCCAACCCTACTGACTTGTCTTGGTGTCCTGAGTTGCCTTTCTCTGTCGCAGCTTTCCTACGGGCAGCCCTCTTCCCGGCGCAACCTTGAGGTGATCGAGCGCGGTCCTCACCACAAGGTATGATGTAGGTAAACTCTTGGTTGGTGGCCATCCCGGGTTGACTATCGATGGATGGAAACCCGAGTTTGACAATGATAAGGAAATCACCCTTGGCGATTAGGAGATAAGTCTGTGATGCAACGAATGTGTCGAAGCAAATGGCTGCTGGTTACCACCGGGTTAGTTCTTGTTTTGACCGGGCTTGCTGGACGCTCAGAACCTGGTGGAGCGGAGCCTAAACGAGGTGGACGGGTAATCAATGGTGTCTGGATTGGAGAGCCTGTCACTAATGCCAATTATAGGGAGGAAGAGGATATCCCGATTCGATTCACGACCGAAAAGTACGCTCGAGAAGCGTCAAGACTCCTGCTTCACGAAGCAAACGCGATTGCTACAGAACTGCATTTGCCTGAGACACTGCCCTTGGCAGAGGCAGATATCATGCAAAGACATATTGTGCCTTACGGCCTGACCAGGCAACTTCCGATGATAGGAAAGCTATACACGAGAAGCTATGGCTACTTTGCATCAGTTGGCTTTAAACTGTCCTATGTAGAGCTGCTCAACCAGGGTGAGAGGTGTGCAAAATGGGTAGAGGAATACAAATTGCCCAGATCTTTGATAGACACCAATGCCGCCTACTCTTTAGCGACTCAATGGTTGGCGGCAGCTTCCATGGATGTCGCCGGGTTAACCCGGGATTGCTTCGTTCGATCGGAGCCTGAGTGGTGGTCGAATTCTGTTAACCCAAGCAACCAAGTCTCCTTTATCCCGATCTATCGCGTGGGTTGGTACCGTAACACGAATAGGGTGGGCGACGACGCTGCTTCCGTCATGCTCCTTTTACCAACGAAGACGCTGATTAGCCTCAGGGTTGAGGACTCGAAGTACATCTTGCGAAAGCCTTTGGTGTTTACAAATCTAAATGCGTTACTTGGAAAGTTCTACAAACTCCCAGATGCGACTCGCTGAAGGCACGGTGATCAGCGACAAATGATGAACTCAATCAGGTCTGTGACATGGCCTGTCCTTTTCATCCGAACCCCGCGACGCGCGCCTAATATAAACTAGCCAAATCAAGTATGATTCATTCAAAAGTAAACATGGTGTTATTCCCCTTTGTAGCGTTACTGCTTGCCTGCACTCTCAGGGCAGATGCGCAGCTAACAAACCAGTCCCGTCCGACGCCGCAAATGCGTAGGGCGGTTGGGTCGCAACGTATGTTTGAGCAATCGTTGAACCTGAGTGACGAGCAGGCAAAGAAGCTTGAACCGGTGTTCAGGGAACAGCAGGCCAGGATGTCCGCGTTGCGCACAAATACAACACTCTCCCGGCAGGAACGCATCGCCGGATTCAACTCAATCCGGGAAGCCTCGGAAGAAAAGATGAAACCTCATCTGACTCCTGAGCAGCTCGAAAAGCTGCAAAAGAGCCGGGCCGGTGTCAGAGCATTTAATCACGGGCTGACGAACCAGGTCAACAAGCCCATCAAAGATAAAGCTCCCGCTGAGGATGAGAAGAAGCAGCCAGCCAAGGCAGAATCTAGCACCAACGCGCCCGCGGCCTCAACGCCGGACGAAGCCAAGTGAGGCACCTCGCGTCGTGGTAGGGATGCCTCGCCGATGCCGCCGAGCACGCAGAAGATTGAACAGGAGAGGGGAAAGAAAGGAGCCCCAAGTAATGTAGTCACGCCAAGACGCCAAGAGGCTAAGATTTTAAGGAACGACGGGAACTAATTTTTTAACACCGGGCAAACTATAGGGCTGATTAGTTTCTTTTCTTGTTTTCCTGGCGTCTCGGCGTCTGCGTGACATTGCGGCTGTTTTGGGCTGTTTCTGAAGGCGCTCTGCGGCGAGAGCGCGCTACCACTGAAGGTAGGGCGGCCCTCGTCAATGCCGCCGAAACGGGAAAGGATTGAACAGGAGAGGGACCGAGAGAACAGAGGAAGAGGAGTAGAAGAGAGACCAGCGGTTCGCCCTGTAGGCCACGTCTCCTGACGTGGCGGGCAGTTTGCGGTGTGGCCACCGGGATCGCAGCGCCGCGGTTCGTCGTATCATGGGCAACTCCGAGGTCGGTTGTGCCTACGAACTTTTAACGGCACCGACGTTGAAACTCTCGCCATTCTGGCCGGATGCAGGTAGCGTGGATGGCAGCCGTTTAGCCACTCAACAACTCTAGTCATGAATAATCGGGCTCGTCAGTTTGCGCCATCTCGGTCCCATGGGATCATCACTTCGTTGCTCTTCACCTTCGTGCTCCTGTCCTTGATAGCCACGCACGCACTCGCCTCAGCAGCCACCTCAAACCACACCCTGCTAGCCTTCAACCCTGGCACTCGTGCAATCACCCTGCAGAATCAGGCATGCACCCGGCGGTTAACCGTCCCCCTTACCGGATTGCTCCACATTCGTGCCCGAAATGAATCAGGGGCCATAAGAGAATGCGTGCTGCCTCATGATACGACGGTATCCGAATCGGGATCTGGCCTGCGAATCACCTCCCCGATAATGAAGGCGGGAACCGAGACCTTTCAGATAAAGGCTGATCTTGTCCTTCTTCGAGAAGGAGATTGCCTCGTGTTCTCGGGCAATGTCAGGAGCGAATCAGCCGAATGGCTGATTGAGGAAGCTGTGATGTTTGAGAATGCGCTATTTGCATTTTCTTCCACAAACCCGGTGGTCTATTGGCCGCACGATTTGGGATGGCGTTTCACCGATCCAAAAGAGTTCGGAACCAGGAGTTTCGAGTATCCCGGTTCGCGCGGTTCCATGGCCTGGTGCGCCGTTGGAGACGGAACCGGTGGAATCTACCTGGGTTCGCATGACCCTGAGCGGCGGGCCCGGAAATTCAATCTCCAATATAGGGAAACCGCTCCGGGGTTGGCCTTTGGTATGAATGTTCCGGTCCATGATCGTTCCGTGGATTTACCGAAACTGGTGATAAAAGATTACGAAGGCACATGGCACGAGGCGGCGCGCACCTACCGGTCCTGGTTCGATTCCGTGTTCAAGCGCGCCACAGCCCCGGATTGGCTCCGCAATAATGAGGGTTTTATCCTGGCCATCTTCAAACAACAGAACGGCGATGTCATGTGGAAATACCCCGATCTGGACCGCCTCTGTGATCTCGGAGAAAAGTTGGGCTTCCGGTTGCTTGGCATCTGGGGCTGGGGAGTTGGCGGTCATGACCGGCTTTATCCGTATTGGTCGCCGGACAATTTATTGGGCGGGAGGATTGAACTGAAACAGGCGATTCAACGAGCGCAGAAACGCGGTTTCAAGATCATCGTGTATTCAAACGGCACGCTGATTGATGCCGCGACCGATTACTATGCCGTCAACGGGCTTGATACTGTTCTGCAGGATCCAACCGGGCGTCCGGTGCTCGATTTTTATGTTAAGTATAACAATGCCACTCCGGTCATTCTCACGCGGGCTTGTCCCGGCTCTTCGGTGTGGCGAAACACACTTCTGAACACAGCCCTGGCTGCGAAGGATCTTGGCATCGACGCTTTTTACATTGATCAGGTGGGAGTGCGCGGTCCGGATCTTTGCTACTCTTCGCGGCACGACCATGTTCATCCCCAGGATTCCCATACCCAATGGCGCGTCACCATGATGAAGCAAATCCGGGATGCACTCCGGAAAGATGCCCCGGACTTCCCCCTGATTACGGAGGGCACCACCGATTCGTTGCTGGAGGATGTTGATGCCTACCATAGCATGTGGAATGGAGGGCCGTTGGCGGCGGATGGCCGGACGCGGACGCGGCCAAAGAATCATTTTCCAGAGCTTTACCGGTTTACCTTTCCGGAGACCGTCATTATTTACCTCAACTCACAACCGGTGCTGCCGCGATGGGATGCCAACTATGCGGTCGCTTATGGGATGCGGCACGAGATCATGAGCCGGTACCCGGCCGATGCAGAGTTGCTCAAAACCGGCAAAGCCCCGGCTGCTGACGATTACAGGGTGGTGAACTATCCGCCGGATGTGCGGCTTATTAACGAAACCTCCCTGGAGGAATCTGTGGCTTATGTGCGCAGCCTGACGACATGGCGAACGGCCCACGCAGACCTGCTCATGGGGGGCCGGTTCGTCGATTCAGAAGGAGTCGCCGTGGACAATGAGTTGATCGTGGCGAAGGCGTTTGTGAAAGGCCAGCGGATGGGGGTGGTGCTGTGGAATCCGGGGCTGCAACCGGCGAAGGGGTGCAAAGCAAAGGTTCTGGGCTGGCGTCTGACTGGAGCTTCTGCTCCGGCCCAGGCAGCCGTCGATCCGTTGTCACCTGTGGAGGCAAACTCCGTTCGGTTGCTGACCTTTGAGCGCGAGTGACCACGCCCGGGTTTTCGGTTATTTTGGTGCAGGGGGCTGTGGCGATGCCGGTACGGTCGGGGCGCGCAGAATGTGCGAAGCCGGTTGAGTCGGCAAGTAGGCGTTCCGTTGAGGAATCTGGAGCCGGTCAAACGGCCTATAATCTTTGATGGCACCGACCCGGGCGATTCGCAATGATTTACGCAACAGGCCCTTTCCATTATTCGAATCGCTGAATTTGCCCGAGCCGTAACCCACACCTTTGCTGCCCGAAAGGTTCGAGGAAAAATACTTCATGCCGATGATCTTGCCCTGATCGTCGCGCATCCAGTCAATGAAGATCACCGCGTGGCCCCCCGCCGGCGTGGTGCTGTAGCTGAGAAAATCTCCGGGGCGCACCTGCTCCCAATCCGTGATGGCCTGGCCAAGACCATAGGACGTTATCGCGCGCTGCTCGCAATCGCCTTTGCCCTCAATATACCAGAGCTGCAGCATATTAAAGAGGTCATGAAAGGTCATGCCGTTGAAATCATCCTGGTCGAGACCCTTCTGAATATTGCGAAGTTTCATGGCCCGGATGAACACCTCGAAGGTGAGCCCGCAGCAGTAGCTGGAACGGGAACCGTCCGGGTAAGCTTTGGCCACGACCATGCCCTTGAACCACTGGTCCTGGGTGACCCCGTTGTAAATGTCGTATTCGCGCGGATCCCAGCCACAGTGATAAGGGTATGATCCGTCCAAAGGAAAACCAGAAATGACCTTCATTACATAAGGATTCAGCGAACCTTCCGCATCATCCACCACCAGATCTTCGCGCGCATAGGCCTTCGCCAGCACCTTGTCCACAGGCGAAAACCCGCGCTCGTCCACGGGGTAAGGACGAGGAGTGTAAGTGTAGCGCTTAATGGGTTTGGACGGCGCGTTGGTTGGAGCGCTCGAAATGGTGGCCGGCGCGCACGGTTTGCAGCTGTCCGGCCCCGCGTGTTGGCAACCGGTAAGCCCCAGCAGGACAACCGAGGCGGCAACGGCGAGTGGGGTAAGGAGGCAGCGGGCAGGTTTCATGATTTGACGTGTTATTCGTTCCGGCTGTTGAATCTATGGGGAAACGCAAGCATTTGGCAAACAGTTTCAGCCGCTGGCGGGCGCGTACCTGCTCGACATCAGCCCTCGGGGAACGCACATTATGCAGCCTGAATTATGCGTTGGACACAGACATTGATTCCGACTTTAAAAGAAACGCCCGCTGAGGCGGAGATTGTTTCTCACAAACTCCTGTTGCGGGCCGGCCTGATTCGCAAGCTGACGGGCGGACTCTACACCTTCCTGCCGCTGGGCCTTCGGGCGCTGCGAAAGGTGGAGAGGATCGTGCGGGAAGAGATGGACCGGGCCGGAGCGTTGGAATTGCTGATGCCTGCCCTGCAACCACCCGAGATCTGGCAGCAGAGCGGCCGCTATGAGGCCGCCAGCGACGTGCTTTTCAAAGTGCGCGACCGGGCTAAAAAGGAATGGGTGCTGGGCCCGACCCACGAAGAAGTGGTCACCACCCTCGTGGCGGGCGAGATCAATTCCTACCGGCAATTGCCCAAGAATTTCTATCAAATCCAAACCAAGTTTCGGGATGAAATCCGGCCGCGGTTCGGCCTCATGCGCGCCAAGGAATTCATCATGAAGGACGCCTATAGCTTCGACGCCACCGACGAGGGCGCGCAGGCGAGCTACCGCAAAATGTACGACGCCTACACCCGGATTTTCCAACGGTGCGGCCTTAAAACCATTCCGGTGGAAGCGGACACCGGGGTGATGGGCGGCAAGTTTTCGCACGAGTTCATGGTGCCCGCCGAAACGGGGGAGAACGACGTGGCCTATTGCGATGGCTGCGGCTATGCGGCGAATGTGGAGAAGGCTTCCAGCCGGCTGCCGGCGACCAGCAGCGCGAGCACGGGCGGCGCGCCGGAGAAATTCCCGACTCCCGGAGTGGTGACCATTGATGCGCTTGCCAAAGCACCGTTCTCGGTGCCCGCCAACCGGCAGATAAAAACGCTGGTTTACGTGGTGGAAAGCAAGCTGGTCCTGGTGCTGATTCGGGGAGACGACCAGGTGAACGAGGCCAAGCTGACCGGCGTGCTGGGAACCAACCTGTTTCGCCCGGCGGAGCCCGAGGAAATCTTCGCGGCGATGGGCGCGCATCCCGGGAGTCTCGGAGCCGTTGCCGCCACCTTGAAGGCGCCGAACGTGAGCCTTTGCGCCGATGAACGCTTGCGCGGGGCGGCGGGGATGACCACCGGTGCCAATGAGGACGGCTTCCACCTGCGGCACGTTGATATCCAGCGCGACATGCCGTCCGTCCGCTGGGAGAATCTGCGGTTGGTCCAGGCCGGAGAACCTTGCGTTCAATGCGGTCAGCGCCTCAAAGTGCGGCGTGCCATCGAAGTGGGGCATGTGTTCAAACTGGGCACCAAATACAGCCACGCGCTCAATGCCCTGTTCCTGGACGAAACGGGCAAACAGCAGCCGGCCATCATGGGCTGCTATGGCATCGGCGTCACCCGCACCTTGCAGGCCGTGATTGAGCAGAGCAACGATGCCAACGGCATTATTTGGCCCATCAGTGTGGCGCCTTATACCGTATGCATCACCCCGCTCGCGGTGGCCCCCGAAAGCGAGGTAATGAAGCGTGCCGAAGCCATCTACAGCGAGCTGGCCAGCCAGGGCGTGGATGTCATCATTGATGATCGCAACGAGCGTCCGGGAGTGAAGTTCAAGGATTCGGAGCTGGTTGGTTTTCCCATCCGGGTTGGGATTGGGGAGAAATCTCTGGCGAAGGGGGAAGTGGAGATCAAGCCCCGCGCCGGAGCGATGCTCGCCGTGAAAGCGGAGGAAGCGGTGGCAAAAGTGTTGGAATTGATTGCGGCCGGGTGACCCCGCTCATTTATCCAGGCATTCGCGCACCGCTCTGGCGAGCGTCACGTGAGTGTAAGGTTTCTGAATGAACATGGCGTGGCCACCGTTCAGGAAACTGGTGTCAATTTCTTCCATGCTATAGCCGCTGGCGAAGATGATTTTGAGGCCGGGCCGCGTGGCATGCAGCCGTTGGGCGAGGTCCATGCCCGACATGCCTTCCGGCATGACCATGTCCGTTACCACCAGATCGATGGCTTCGTGGTTCCGCTCCCACACTTTCAGGGCTTCGACGCCCGAGCCGGCTTCCAGAATGCGGTAGCCGCAAGTCTCCAGGATCATGTGCGCCAGATCGCGCAGCACCGGTTCGTCTTCCACGACCAGAATGGTTTCGTTGCCTCCGGTCACGGTGGTGCTGCAGACCGCCTCCTGGACGGAGGCGCCGCCTGCCTGCTCGGGGCTGGCGGGAATAAATATTGAGAACCTGCTGCCTGCTCCCAGTTCGCTGTCCACCTCAATCCAGCCGTCGTGCTGCTTCACGATGCCATAGACCGTTGCCAGGCCGAGTCCGGTGCCTTTGCCAACGTCCTTGGTGGTGAAGAACGGTTCAAAGATGCGGGTGATGGTGGCCGCGTCCATGCCGCAACCCGTATCGCGCACCCGGAGGCAGGAGAAGGAGCCCGGGCGGGCTTCCGAGTGGGTCTTCACATGGGTTTCATCCAACTCCAAGTGGAGGGTTTCAATGACCAGGCTGCCACCCTTGGGCATCGCGTCGCGCGCGTTTACCGCCAGGTTCATGAGGACCTGCTCCAGCATCCCCGCGTCGGCATGGATCAGGGGCATTTGCGCGGGGGCTTCGACGGTCAGGGAAATGGTTTCGCCGAGGAGGCGTTGCAGCATTTTACTCATGTTTGCGACCACCTCGCGGGGGTCGATCAGCTTGGGCTGCATAACGGTCTTGCGGCTGAACAGCAGCAATTGCCGGGTAAGGCTGGCGGCGCGTTCCGCGCCGAAGAAAATTGCCTGGGCCGAATCCAGCAGGTTCTTGGGCAGTTCTTTTCTGGCCATCAGCATGCCCGAATGTCCCTGAATGATGGTGAGCATGTTATTGAAGTCATGAGCCACCCCCGCCGCCAACTGGCCTACGGACTCCATTTTCTGGGACTGGCGAAGCTGCTCCTCCAGGTTCAAACGCATCGTGATGTCCTCCACGTAGCAATGGACCCCCTGGGTATCCATCACCGGGTGAAAGGACCAGGAAAGCGTGTGACCCTCGTAAACCGTGTCGAACCGCAGCATGCCGGGGCGCATGGCCAGGCAGTGCTGCGCCAGTTGCTCCACGTTCGCAGGCAGAATGGACCGCACCTCCGTCTGGCCGAGCGTCGAGGCGAGCGTTTGGGCCGCATTATTGAAATAGGTTACGCGGCCTTTTCCGTCCAACGCCATAGCCGGGTTGGGATTCTGTTCGGAGAACTCCGCCACCTTGCGCAGTTCGGTTTCGGCCTTGATGCGCTCCAGAGCCATTGCCAGCAGGGTTGCCAGGGAGAACAGGAAATGGACCTCATCCTCAGAAAAACGGCGTTTGTTGGTGGTGAACGCGGCGATGAGACCATAGCGGGTGCCGTGGCCGGAAATCGCCGACATCACGCCGCTGACCACCCCGCATTTCCTGGTGAAATCACTGGTGGTGAATCGTGTTTCCAGCGCCAGGTCATCAATGATTACCGGTTCACCCGCGCCCATGACAAAACCGGCTTCGTTGCCTTCATCCGCATCGAGGCATGCCGTGCCCGTCAATCCGTCAGGCCAGCCACATCCGGCCTGCAGCACCAGGCGCCGGGTTTGGGGAACCACCTCAAAGATGCCGCAGTATTCCACCTCGAGGGTTTGAGACGCCAGCATGACAGCCTGGTTCCATAGCCCGTTCAGGTCCTTGGAAACCATTGCAAACTGCCCAAGAGCGCCAATCACGGTTTGTTGGAAAGAGCGGTTCAGCAGGGTGCGTTCGGTTATCTCTCGTTCCTTCACCCGATCCTCCAGGGATTTGGCCAGGGAGTCAAACGTACGAGCTAAATCCCCTAATTCTCCTTTCTCCGCGCCCAAACCAGTGCGGCTGGATAGATCACCCATCGCCAGCCGCTGGGCCGATTTCAACAGCACCCGAATC
>JBBQYD010000071.1:0-14963 GCA_038209025.1 Verrucomicrobiota bacterium
ACCCAAGCCAAAACCCATCACCACCAGGCCGGTAACCAGGCCCTTTTTGTCAGGAAACCATTTGGCGGCGGTGGCCACCGGGGTCACATATCCGAGCCCCAGCCCGATGCCTCCCACCACGCCGAAGCCGGCCCAGAGGAGGGGCAGATTCTTCCAGTGCAGGGCGAGCGCTGCCAGCAGGTAGCCGCCGCCATAGAGCAGACTGCCGGCCACCGCAAGCTTGCGGGGACCGAACCGCGGCAGGCTGATGCCCCCGAAGGCCGCGGCGAAGCCCAGAAAGCCGATGGCCAGGCTGAACGTCCAGGCGACCTGGGTGTGAGTCCACCCATAACCCTCCACGAGCGGTTGTTGAAAATAACTCCAGGCGTAAACCGAGCCCAGGCACATCTGCAGCAGGGTGCCAAAGGCCGCGATCCGCCAGCGGCTGGGTCCAGGAACTGTCAAAAGAGCCCCACCGTGTTGCCCCCGGCATCCACATCCATCGCCTCCGCCGCCGGGACTTTTGGCAGGCCCGGCATGGTCATGATATCCCCGGTGTAAACGACGACGAAACCCGGTCCGGCACTCAGACGGGTGTCGCGCAGCGGCACCACAAATCCCCGCGGCCGTCCCCGCAGGTTTGGATCAGCGGAAAAGGAATACTGGGTCTTGGCCATGCAAATGGGCAGATGACCGAATCCAGCCTCTTCAAAGGAGCGCAGTTTCTCAGCGGTTTTGCCCTCCGCCACGACATCGTCCGCGCCGTAAACCTTCCGGGCGATCAGGCGCACCTTCTCAAGCAGGGGCAAATGGTCGGGATAACTGAACTGGAGCGGGCCGTTCGCAGGCTGCGCCGTGGTCTCGATGACCATGCGCGCCAGTTCCTCCGCTCCGGCGCCGCCCCGGGCGAAGTGCTCGGACAAGGCCGTTCTCACGCCCACCTGGGCGCAGGCGCTGCGGATGACCTGCCATTCCTCCGGCGTGTCGCTGTCAAATACGTTGATGGAAACGATCACGGGGAGTCCGAAGGATTGAAGGTTTTCGATGTGCTTCAGCAGGTTCTCCAGACCGGCTTGCAGGGCCGGCAGGTTGGGTTGCCGGAGATCCGCCACCTTGACGCCGCCGTGATACTTGAGCGCGCGCACGGTGGCGACGAGCACTGCGGCGTGGGGCCGCAGGCCGGTCTTGCGGCACTTGATGTTGATGAACTTTTCGGCCCCGAGATCGGCGCCAAAACCGGCCTCGGTAACGGTGTAGTCAGCCAGGCGAAGGCCGAGTTTGGTGGCGGTAACGGTGTTGCACCCGTGGGCGATGTTGCCAAAGGGTCCGCCATGGATGAGCGCCGGGTTGCCTTCCAGGGTTTGCACGAGGTTAGGCTGGAGACCGTAACGCATCAGCACCGTCATCGCCCCCTGCGCCTTGAGGTCGCGCGCGGTGATGAGCCTGCCGTTGTGGCCATAAGCCACCACGATTTGACCCAGGCGTTCCCTCAATTCGGGCAGCGACTCGGAAAAACAGAGGGTGGCCATGACTTCGGAGGCGGCCGTGATGTCGAAACTGGATTGGCGCGGGATCGAGTTGCCGGTGCCGCCCAGGCCGACGACGATTTCACGCAGCGCGCGCTCGTTCATGTCGATCACCCGGTTCCAGACGATGCGGCGCTGGTCGATGCCGAGCGCGTTGCCAAAATGAAGATGGTTGTCCAGCATCGCCGCCAGCAAATTGTGAGCGGAGGTGACGACGTGAAAATCGCCGTTGAAATGGAGGTTGATTTCCTCCATGGGCGCCACCTGGGCATACCCACCACCGGTTCCGCCGCCCTTCACGCCGAAGCAGGGGCCCACCGAGGGCTCGCGCAGGCAGACGACCGATCTCTTGCCCAACCGGCTGAGCGCGTCGTTCAAGCCGATGCTGGTGGTGGTCTTGCCTTCGCCGGCGGGAGTGGGATTGATGGCCGTCACCAGGATCAGTTTCCCAGTGGGGGCGTCTTGCAGCCGGCGGTAAAGTTCAAGTGTGAGCTTGGCTTTAACCTTGCCATAGAATTCGAGATCGTCCTCTTTGATGTCGAGTTTGGCAGCAACCGCTTCGATGGGCTGCAGCCGGGCCCGTTGCGAAATTTCGATCGCACTGAGTTGTTTGGATTTCATAATCAGAGCCAACGGATCGCTGGGGATCGTAGGTGAGGGGCGGGCGGAAGTCACGCCGATTGGAGGGCCCCAAGCACAGCCGTCGGCAAACAAAACCCCTTGCGGCTTGAGCAGGCGCAAGCCCACATAGCGCAAGGATTAGGCGAGGATCAGGGGAAGAGCGAAGGGCGGACGCTCCTTCCCCCGGCCCGCAATGTCGCCCCCAGGTTCCTGGCGAGAGCCTGGGAAGGAGATTCAATGATCGTCCCCGGCGGGGAAAACTCGGTTGGCAGGGAACGCGGGCAGGTTCTTGACCGGCCGCTCCGCTGCTCCGGTCGGTGGGCAGATCACCATGGCAACCCCGCCCTTGGTCCGCATCCAGACGGTTTCGAAGTCGGCCTGCAACCATTGACAGAGATGGCCGCTGCCGCTTTTGCCGAGGGCGGAGTCGGTCACTACGACCCGGCCGTCATCGGTCACACCGCACAGCGCCACGATGTGATTCCCCATGGAGGAATAGGGAGGAGACTTGCAGGCGCCTTCTTTCAGGCGGATTGAGCAGAGAATGACCTTGTTTTCCGCCAGGGCGCGCCGGACGGCCGTCCAGTCCCGGAACCGCTCTACGGAGCCCTCGTAGCCGTATTCGCGGGCCGCGCCGATCACTCGCGGCCAGAGGCCGGGGTAGTTATACTCCGGATCATTGGTGTAGCGAACGATGTCCTCCAGCAGGACGGACTTCCCATAATACTCCATCGCAGAGGCGAGGGCGGCGGATTGGCAACGGTCCTTCATCCACTGCCCCCGGGAGTCCAACTGGCGGCGCAACGGGATATCGAGCACCCGCGCCCGCGTTTGCTCCGGTTCGAGGCGCGAGCTGGCGGCTTTTCCGTGATTATCGGTGACGACCACCGTTAATGCCGGCGGGGTGGCCAGGGTGTTGGTTCCCGCCGACACCACCTTGAAGCGGAAGCCCGAGGCCTTGGCCGTCAGCTTGAGCCAATCCATATCCAGGATCCCGCGCTCGAAGGTAGGGCGCTGGCGGTTGGTGATCGCATCCGTGACCACACCCCAGAAGCCCGCGTAAAGCCAATCCGTCTCATCCGCAGGGCCAAAGGTGGCCTGCAGGTAGAGGCGGAAGGTGTCGCCGGGTTGCTGGTGGCGCCATGAATAGATCAGCTCGTCGAAGGCGAAAGGGGGGCGGACGAGCGGGGAAGTCCATTCCCCCGCCGCGGTCTTCTGAAAGGCAGAGTCGGGAATCCGGTGGCGCCAGTCGAGCGGGGCGTTCGCCGGAGGGGCGGCGGATAAGGTGACGACCAAACCGGCGAGGCACAGGAAAAGCCAGGCCAAAAAGCGGGGGCCGTCAGTTAACACTCCGCGAAAAATCGGAGCGCGCCAGAGCGTCGGATTCATTGTTCCGCAAGCTTACACGCGCCGGGGTGAAATGCGAAGTGCAAAGGTCGCGCAAAGAAAAGAACGCAGCCGACTACCGTACCCGGCATTGATTCGCAGGCGCTCCTCTGATATTCCCAACAAGTTGTGATTAAACGTCGGATCGATCCCGTCTAAGTACCATGGAAGTCACGGCTGGCACCCGGCACCAGGTAACGGTGGACGGCAAATTCTTCAGGCTGGGCGAAAACAAGTTTTTCGTCAAAGGTCTGGCGTACGGCCCGTTCGCACCCAATGCGGCGGGTCAGCCGTTCGCCACGCCTGAACAAACTGTGACGGACCTGGAACTGATTGCCGGCCTGGGGGCCAATGTGATCCGCGTCTATCATACGCCAGGCAAGTGGTTCCTGGATCTGGCGGGGGCGCACGGACTCAAAGTCCTGGTCGATATCCCCTGGAACAAACACCTGTGCTTTCTCGACCAGGCGGAGCATCGGACAAAAGCCGCGGACGCGGTGCGCCGGGCGGTGTATGGCTGCGCGCGCCACCCGGCGGTGTTCGCGTTCAGCATTGCGAACGAAATCCCGCCCGACGTGGTGCGATGGACCGGGGTTAATCGCCTCACCAGCTTCCTGGAATCGCTGGTGGAGGAAGCCAAGCGGATTGATGGCGAGTGTCTTTGCACCTTCGCGAACTTTCCGCCCACGGAATTTCTGCGGCCCGCGAATGTGGATTTCCACTGTTTCAATGTGTATTTGCATCAGGAGCCGGCGTTGCGGGCGTACCTGGGGCGCCTGCAAATGATGGCCGATGCCAAGCCGCTGGTCCTGGGAGAGTTCGGTATGGATTCGCTGCGGGAAGGCGTGGAACATCAGGCGGAATTCCTGAGCATGCAGGTGGAGGCGGCGGCCCGGGCGGGTTTGGCCGGGGCCATCGCGTTCAGTTTCACGGATGATTGGTGGCGCGGCGGCCAGCAGGTGGAAGGCTGGGAGATGGGGATCACCACGCGGTCGCGAGCCGCCAAACCAGCGTATGCCGCACTCCAGGGAGCCTTTGCGCGAGCGCCGTATTTTCCGCTGCCGCGAACGCCCAAAGTTTCCGTGGTGGTGGCGAGCTACAACGGCGATCGAACGCTTGACGCCTGCCTGAATTCACTGGAAAAACTGCATTACCCGGATTATGAAGTCATCCTGGTGGATGACGGCTCGACCGATTCCACCCAGCAGATTGCGGCCAGGCATCCCCTCGCCCGCTGTTTCAGGCACGAAAGAAACCTGGGGTTGTCCGTGGCTCGGAACACCGGAATCGCGGCCGCTCAAGGCGAGATCGTTGCCTTCACCGATTCAGACTGCCGGGCGGACCCGGACTGGCTGTATTACCTGGTGGGCGATTTGATCAAGAGCACGTTTGCGGCGATGGGCGGGCCGAACCTGCTGCCGCCCGAGGATTCGCCGGTGGCCTCGGCCGTGATGGCCTCCCCGGGGGGCCCGGCGCACGTGATGCTCACGGACACCCAGGCGGAGCACATTCCCGGCTGCAACATGGCCTTTTACAGGTGGGCACTGGAGGACCTGGGGGGGTTCGACCCGGTTTTTCAAACGGCCGGTGACGACGTGGACATTTGCTGGCGGCTGCAACAGGCGGGCTACAAAATCGGGTTTAGCCCCAGCGCTTTCGTGTGGCATTACCGGCGTTCGACGCTGCCGGATTATCTGAAACAGCAACGGGGCTACGGCCAGGCAGAAGCCCTGCTCGTGCGCAAACACCCGGAGTACTTCAACGCGCTGGGCGGCAGCATCTGGCGCGGCCGCATTTACACGGCCGCCAAGTTTGGGCTGCAACTCCGGCAACCGATCATTTATCGGGGCCTGTTTGGCAGCGCGGGTTTTTCCTCGGTGTATGCGGTGGAACCGGCGAACAGCCTGATGTTTGTTAGCACGCTGGAGTATCATCTGCTGGTCACGCTGCCGCTGTGGGTGCTGACGGTGAGTTTCCATTACCTGCTGCCGCTGGCACTGACCAGCCTGCTGGTTTCCATCGGGTTTTGTGTGGCCGCCGGCTGCCAGGCCGCCCTGCCCCGCAACAAAAACCGGTGGTGGTCGCGTCCGCTGGTAGCGCTGCTGTTCTTTTTGCAGCCCGTGGTGCGCGGTTGGGCGCGGTACCAGGGCCGCCTGGCCCTGCGCAGCGCCGAATTTGCTCAACGGGAGACGCTCGACTCGGCGCTGCTGCACTACAGCGAGCAAAACCTGCGTGAGATGCAGTATTGGACGGAACAACGGATTGACCGCATTTCCCTGATCGGGGACATCTTGCGGCGGCTGAACCAGCAAAACTGGCCCAACAAGCCCGACTCCGGCTGGAACGAGTATGATGTGGAACTGCAGGGAGGCCGCTGGAGCAATGTGCAAGTAATCACGGTGGCGGAAGAACACGAAGGGAGCAAGCAACTGATTCGCTGCCGCCTGCAACCGCGCTGGTCATTGCCCGCAAAAGCGGTTTTCTGGTCCTTGTGCGGCCTGCAATTCCTGGTGCTCGGTCTAACCGCCCCGTCCATTCGCTGGGTGATGCTCTCACTGCTGCTGATCCCTGCTTTCGTATGGTTCCTGCACCATGAGCACCGGAAACTGCAAAGCCTGGCGCGCGCTTTCATCGATTCTGCGGCGAAGGACTGGCACCTTGTCAAAGTGGTCCCCAACTCGGAAGGCGGCCCCCGCCCAGGCGCGGGGCCGTCAACTCAACCCCAACCCCCGGCATTCGGCGGCCACCAAACCAACTCATGAAGCAGTACCTAGAATTATTGCAGACCATCATGGACCGCGGCGCGCAGCGCGGCGACCGCACCGGCACCGGTACGCGGAGCATCTTCGGCACGCAACTGCGCTTTGACCTGGCCGAGGGCCTTCCACTCGCCACCACGCGCAAGGTGTTCTTCAAGGGCGTCATTTACGAATTGCTCTGGTTCCTGGCTGGCGACACCAACATCAAGTATCTGACCGAACATAACGTCCATATCTGGGACTCGTGGGCAGACGAGAAAGGGGACTTGGGCCCGATCTATGGGGCGCAGTGGCGCGCGTGGCAGGGCCCCGGGGGGGAACGCATTGACCAACTCAGCCAGGTTATTCAACAAATCCGCACCCAGCCGGAGTCGCGGCGCCACATTGTCTCCGCCTGGAACCCCGCGGTCCTGCCGGATGAGCGGATCAGCCCGCAGGACAACGTGCGGGCAGGCCGGGCAGCGCTGGCTTCCTGCCACACGCTCTTCCAATTCTATGTTGCTGAGGGCCGCCTCTCTTGTCTGCTCTACCAACGCAGCGCGGATGCGCCGGTAGGTTTGGTCTTCAACATTGCCCAGTATTCCCTCCTGACGCTGATGGTGGCGCAGCAATGTGATCTGCAACCGGGCGACTTCGTTTGGACGGGGGGCGACTGCCACATTTACCTCAACCAGATGGAGGGGGTCCGCGAGCAACTCACTCGGGAGCCCCGCCCGTTGCCAAGATTAGTCATCAAACGGCGACCGCCCTCGATCCTGGAATATCGGCCCGAGGACCTTGAATTGCTGGATTACAATCCCCACCCGCCGATCAAATACCCCGTGGCAGTATGAACCTCCCGTTCAAAGCCATTGCCGCCATGTCGCTCAACCGCGTGATTGGGTCGGGCGGCCGCATTCCGTGGCATCTGCCCGAGGACTTCCAATGGTTCAAGGCTATGACGACCGGCAACGTGATCGTCATGGGGCGGAAAACTTTTGAATCGATTGGCCGCCCCTTGCCAAACCGCACTACCATAGTGCTCTCTCGGCAGGGGACGGCAATTCCCGGGGTGCGCGTCCTGGCCGATCTGGCCGATCTGAAGGCCGACGATCCGGCTTTCGGCGGGAAGCAGGTGTTCATCTGCGGCGGTGCGCAAATCTATCAGCAAGCGCTGCCTTGCTGCTCCGACATTTACCTGACGCTGGTGTCGCGCAAAGTGGAAGGGGACGCATTTTTTCCGCCGTTTGAACACGAGTTCGATTTGCGCGAAGAACTCAAAGCCTGCCCCGAGTTTCGCATCCTGCACTATTCCCGCCGAGAGACGGAACGCGTCGCTGCGCGGTAAAACAAAAAAGCCGCTCCTCCTTGGAAAGCGGCTGAGAATCTGTTGGCGGGAAGATCATACACCAGACAACCCGGCTTTGAATGGGGCGATTACCCCAAATACGAGGGGGCGGTTCACTCCGGCGAAATGATGGAGACGACACCAGCGTCGTGGCGCAGGTATTTTTGCGCAGCCGCTTTGACCTGTTCAAGGGTCACAGCTTCCAATTTTGCATCCTGCTGATCGCCGAAGTCGTAGCCGAACCCGAAAAGCTCATCAAGCGCCTGGCCCATAGCCAGGGAGCCCAGATCCTGCCGGGCGATTTTCCGCTGCCCGATCAGCTTGGCTTTTGTCCTGCGCAGTTCCTGCTCGGTTAGCCCTTCGTCCCGCAGCAATTCGGCTTCCCGAAGAATCTCGGTCTCCACCTCGTCGAGCTTTTCCGGGGCGGTGCCGGCATAAAACGCGAAATAGCCAGGTGTGACGCCCGCGAAGTTTTGCGCGCCCACGTAATAGGCCAGGCCGAGCTTTTCGCGCACCCGCAGAAAGAGGCGCGAACCCAGGTCGCTGCACGCTTCCTGCAGCAGTTCCAAAGCGAAGCGATCCGGGCTTTCCATGGAGGTTCCCGGAAAGCCAATGACGAGCACCGCCTGCTTCTTATCCTTTTTCTCCACGTTGCGGGCGCAACGCTCCTGGGGGGTGGTCTGCCGGGCGATGGCAGGCTCCGCCTTGCCAGGGTGCCATTGGCTGACGGCGTTTTCGACAGCGACCCGGACCAGTTCAGCTTGCACATCACCGTAAATGGCGAGCACGCAATTCCGGGGCTCGACAAATTCACGATGAAACCGCCGCAGATCGGCGGTCTTCATTTGTGCGAGGCTGGCCTCCGTGCCCAGGGGGTCCAACCCGTAGCCCTGCGGCCCGAACAAATTGCGGCGCATGGTGCGAACGGCGCATTGCAGCAATTGATCCTCCTGCGCCCGCAAGGTGGCGACCTGGACCTCCCGCTCACGTTCAAACGCATTCTCCGGGAACACCGGGTTCAACAGGACATCCATTACCAGGTCGAGGCCGACGGCAAAATCGGGGCTCAAGACTTCGGCGTTCACCCCAAAGCTGTTGTTGCCGCCATAGCTGTCGATGCTGCCGCCGACGGACTCGCTGGTTTCGGCAATGACTTCCGCGGACCGCGAGGTGGTTCCTTTGAGCAGCAGTTTTCCCGTCATCTGGGTGATGCCGCTGTTTGCCTCGCGCTCAGCAAGGACTCCCCCGCGGAACACCGTTCGGAATTCGACAAACGGCAGACGATGATCCTCTTTAACCAACAGCCTGAGACCGTTCGGCAGGGTAAACTTCCTGACCGCCTGCTCCGGCGCAGGGGATTCTGACGCCTGCGGAACGGGTACCGAACCGGTGGGCAGCAAGGCGTACACCGTACGCCCCTCGGGATGCAGGTATGTTTTGCAGACTCGCTGGAGATCATCCGCAGTAACGCGCCGCACGGCGCTGAGGTAACGCTCGGAAAAATTCAGGTCATTGGCCGCCAGCCATGAACCGCCCAAATCCTGAGCCTGGCCCTGCATGGTCTTACGGCTGGCCAGGGTGGCAGAAAGGAACTGCTTTACGGCTTTGCTCAATTCCTCGGGAGTGACCAGGTTCGTCCTGAACTTCGACAATTCCGCCAAAAGGGCGTCCCGCGCGGTGGGGAATTTGTCCGCATCCACCGTCGCGCTCATACCAAAGAGGCCGGGCGCGCCGGGGCTGTAGGTCCAGGCGTCCGCGCTGTGGACCAGGGCCTGCTTTTCCCGAACCTCCCGGTAGAGGCGCGAACTGCGCCCGTTGCCCAGAACCACCGCGAGCACATCCAGCGCGGGAATGTCAGCATGCCGTAACTCCGGGATATGCCATGCGATATGGAAATACCCCAGTTCCACGGGGGCTTCCTCAATGATTTCACGCGAAGCAGTCTGACGCGGTTCCTCGGGGAGCACCAGGGACGGGAGGGGCCGCGCCTTGTTGCCGCTGTATGCCTCTCTGATTTGACCGATCACGGCTTCGGGCTGGATATCCCCGGCAACCACGAAAAAAATGTTGTTAGGCGCATATTTTTCGAGGTAATACGCCAAAATGTCGTCGGACTTGATTTCGCTGAAAATGTCGGGATAGCCGATGACGGTGTGGCGGTAAGGACTGCGGGTGTAGGCGGTCTCAAAGAGCCGGCGGCTGGCGCGCCGAACCGGGTCATCCACATTCATGTCCATCTCGCGGAGAATGACCTGCTTTTCCTTTTCTATTTCGTCGGGCGGGAGGGAGGCATGCTGCATGATATCGCAGAGGATATCCACCGCGACCCGGGCGCCGGTGTTGGGCACATCAATGTGGTAAACCGTGCGATCAAAGGAAGTATAGGCGTTCATATAACCGCCGGCTTCCTGGACCTCCTGATCGATGCGGCTGCCCGGGCGGTTGGTGGTGCCTTTAAACAACATGTGCTCCAGGGCGTGGGACAAGCCGGCGCCGAGCCATTTGCCCTCATGGATGCTGCCGGCCATGCACCAGGCTTGGGCCGAAACCACCGGCGCGTTGTGGTCCTCGCGAACAATGATAACCAGGCCGTTGTCGAGGCGCGTCACCTGCACCCCGGGCGGGATAGACGGCACCTCGCGGCTGGCATCGAACGTGGCTATGGTAAATCCGGTCATATAAAAGGTTTCCAGGCGCGGTTTCTTTGCGTGCCGACCTGCGCCCAGGCCTCACCGGCACCAAGCCTGATTTTCAGGCGCGGGTGGGCTCCCCACTGGGACTGGCCAGCCGCCGTGAGGGCAGAAACGGTTTGCGGAAGGCTTCCTTGAAGTCGTAGCCGCATTTGAAGTCTTCGCGGCTGTCTTTTTCGGTTTTAGCCAGAATCTCGATTTCGACCATGTTAAAAACAATTTCGCCGAAATCCTGGCACCCGCAGATGCCCCACTCCTCGAGAACGGTCATGGTCATGGGGCCGAATTGGACAAGGGCATAATCCCGAATGCCTGCCAGCAACTCTTGACCCGTGACGTGCCGGGCCCGGCCCCGTTCGTCTTTACCAATGGTCTTTTGGGTATGATCAAGGGCTTCCCGGACGAATAAATAGGCATCCCGCGCGTAACGCGGGTCTTTAGCCCGAATTAGTTCCAGAGCTTCATCAAAACTGACTTCTTGCATGTTAAGGGCGTGAGGCCTCAATTGCCTGGGGTGGATGCGCCGTGCGCCAGGCTTTCACGGCCCAGCCCGTCACCAGCAGGCAAAGAATAAAACAAAGAACAAACTGCTCCTGTTTTGTCAGGCGGCTCACTGGCAAAGAGTAGCACATTTTATCCGGTAAAACAATCCCGTTTTCACTCCAGTTCCAGGAAAAACCGACCGGCGGCGCGCTCCAGGCCTGTTACGCCGCCGCGATACTCACCAGTTTGCGAGGCACCACAATCACTTTCCTGATCGTCTTGCCCGCCAAATACGGCTTCACTTTTTCAGAAGCTTTGGCCGCCGCTTCCAGTTCAGCCGGGGTGATGGCAGCGGGCACTCGGAGGACATCGCGCAACTTGCCGTTGACCTGCACCGGAATTTCCAGGGTGTCCTCAACCAGCCGCGCAGGGTCAAACTTCGGCCAGACCGCGTAGGCCATGGAACCCGCATCTGCACGGCCATCCACGGCTTTAAGTTTGTCCCACAACTCCTCCGCCAGGTGCGGCGAAAAGGGCTGCAATAGCACCAGGAACTCGCGCAGCACCACGGCTGGCTTGGTGGGCCAGCCGATGGCTTCGTTGATGAACACCATCAAAGCCGAGATGGCGGTGTTGAAGCGCATCCCATCGAGATCCTCGGTCACTTTCTTGATGCAGGCATGCAAGGCTTTGAGTTGGGCGGGCGTGGCGGGCGTCGCTTGAATGGAGGCACTGAGGGCGATTTGAGCCAGGAACCGGGACGCCGCTTCAGGATTGGCGGTGCAGTTCTGTTCGTAATCGGTCTCGCTTTGCTCATCAACGAATATCCGCCAGACACGGCCAAGGAACCGGTAAACACCTTCCACCCCTTTGGTGCTCCAGGGTTTCGTCATTTCCAGGGGTCCCATGAACATTTCGTAAAGCCGTAATGCATCCGCCCCGTAATCCGCCAGGATGACGTCCGGGTTGATGACATTCCCGCGGCTTTTGGACATTTTCTGGCCGTCTTCACCGAGGATGAGCCCTTGGTTGACCAGTTTGAAGAACGGCTCCGCGGTGGATACCAGGCCGAGGTCGAAGAGCACCTTATGCCAGAAACGCGCATAAAGCAGGTGCAGCACGGCGTGCTCGGTTCCGCCAACGTATAGATCAACGCCGGGCGTGGTCTGGCCCTCGACTTTGGCGGTGCCCATCCAGTAGCGTTCGGCCGCTGGGCGGCAAAAAGCTTCGGCGTTTTGTGCGTCCAGGTAGCGCAGGTAATACCAGCAACTGCCCGCCCACTGGGGCATGCTGTTGGTCTCGCGGGTCGAACCATCCGGCAGATTCACCCAGTCTTTGGCGCGAGCCAGCGGCGGCTGGCCGTCGGAGGTCGGCTTGTAATCGTCCAACACCGGGGGCATGACGGGCAGGGCGCTTTCCGGCAAGGCTTCATGATAGGGCACTCCGCTCAGCCCCGTCTTCCAAATGATTGGGAACGGCTCGCCCCAATAGCGTTGGCGGCTGAAGAGCCAATCGCGCAACTTGTAGTTGGTGGTTTTCTTGCCGAGCCCTTTCTTCGCGAGCCACTCGGAAATGAGACGCTTGGCTTCCGGGGTAGCCAAACCGCTGAGACTGATTTCGGCATTGGACGAATTCACAGCGAGGCCGTCATCGACAAACCCCTGCCAGGGAATGCCTGCCGGAGGCTCGACCACTTGCAGCACGGGCAGATGAAAGCGCGTGGCAAATTCATAGTCGCGGGTGTCGTGTCCTGGCACGGCCATGATGGCGCCGGTGCCGTAGCTGATCAGAACGTAATCCGCAATCCAGATCGCAATCTGCTGGCCAGTGACGGGGTTGATGGCAAACGCGCCCGTCGGAACCCCGGTTTTTTCCTTCGCCAACTCCGTGCGCTCAAGGTCCGATTTCTTCGCGACGGCCGTTTTGTACTCCTGCACGGCCGCCTTCTGCGCGGGGCCGGTGATGATGTCCACCAACCGGTGCTCGGGAGCCAGCACCATGTAAGTGGCGCCGAACAAGGTGTCCGGACGGGTCGTGAACACCCGGATCTTTTCGGCGTGCCCGGCGACCTGAAAATCGACCTCGGCACCTTCAGACCGCCCAATCCAGTTGCGCTGCATTTCTTTGAGCGAATCGCTCCACTCGATGCTGTCGAGATCCTGCAACAGACGCTCGGCATAAGCGGTGATGCGCAGCATCCATTGGCGCATCGGCTTGCGCGTGACCGGGAATCCGCCCACCTCGCTTTTGCCATCCACGACCTCCTCGTTGGCGAGCACGGTGCCGAGTTGCTCGCACCACCACACAGGCGCTTCGCTCACATAAGCCAGTCGCCGGGCATCCCGGTAGCCGCGCCGGCGGGCTTCCATATCAGGCGAATTCCCCTCTGCCAACTCCGGCGGCAACGGCAACTTCTCAATCGGCTCCGCCTTATTTGTTGCCGGATTGAACCAGGAATTATAGAGCTTGAGAAAAATCCATTGGGTCCATTTGAAGTAATGCGGGTCGGTGGTATCCAGTTCGCGGCTCCAGTCATAACTGAATCCCAATGACTTGATCTGGCGCTTGAAGGTCGCGACATTGGTTTCGGTGGTTTTGCGCGGGTGCTGGCCGGTTTTGATGGCGTATTGCTCGGCGGGCAAGCCGAAAGCATCCCAGCCCATCGGATGCAGGACATGCAATCCGCAGGCGCGTTTATAACGCGCGAGAATATCAGTGGCGGTATAACCCTCGGGATGACCCACGTGCAAGCCCGCTCCGGACGGATAGGGGAACATATCCAGGATATAATACTTGGGCAGGGTTTCCGCGGGAGCCTGGTGCCGGACGGCAAAAGGGTGCGCTGGGGGAATGGTCACGCCGGGGTTCCAAGCACGAAAAGCCTCCAATTCGTCCCAGCGCTGCTGCCACTTCGGTTCAATTAGATCAAATGGATATTGTCTGCGTCCTGCCATAGGCCCGCAAATATTGCGTAATTGGTCCCGGGAAACAATTTCAGAATTAAGATGTTTCAGCCGATGGGTTTGGAAGGACCCAGTGATTGGGGAAGCGTAAGGCAGTCTGGGGAACCCCGCTCCGGCAGCGTGTTGCCAACCGAATGAAAGAACCTTCCGCTGCCGCGAACCCGTAAGTGGCTGTTTGAAAACACGCCCGGTGGGGGACGCCAAGTCGCAGCGACACGGGTTTTTGTTCCCGGCGGTGGGCCGCGCGTCCTCACGCGCGTGGCGATGTGATTTCCGAACAGGCACCGATGCCGGTTCAAAGCTCCTTGATGCGGATATTGCGCCAGGCAACTTTGAGGTTCTCCTTGCCGGCGTCCTTGCCAACGCTGTGGACCTGCAAGGCAATGAAGCCTTTGGGCGTCAGGCTGTCTTTAATCTCAGAGCGCAGTTCGCCGTTGAACCAGATTTTAAGACTGTCACCTTTGGCTTCCACCTTGAACTTGTTCCAATCATTCTGTTTCGCCAACTTCTCACCCTGCGTGGTAAAGGCTTTCGGATCGCCGCCCAGCGCCCCGGGGTAAAGCCATCCGCGCCGGCCTTCGTCATAAATGCCGCCTACCCACCAGCGCTTCTTCAGGTGGTCCATGTCGATTTCAACCTGATACCCATGAACACGCCCCGCAGCGATTTTGAGGTTCTTGCCTTTATGTTCCAGGGTTTTTGGCTCAGCAAAAGCCTCGCTGCGCACCTGGACCCCGGAGTTGAGTGTGGGAGCCACCTTGAATTCGAGCTCGAGCACAAAATCGCCGTATTCTTTTTCGCTACACAGAAAGCTGTTGGGGGTGCTCAGAACCGTGGAACCCACGATGGTGCCATTTTCGATGGTGTATTTGGCCGCGCCTCCCTTTTGCACCCAGCCTTTGAGGTCCTTGCCGTTAAACAGGTCCGTCCAACCCTCCTGAGCACAGGCATGAACGGCGAACGAGAGGAAAAGCGCTTGCAGCATCCGGTTTGAGTTCATGCGCAATGCTACGCACAAGGATGACCAAAGGACAAGCTGTTAAAGGCGGATTTCACGTTTCAGCCCCAGCTTTTTGATCCGGGAAACCAGGGTGGTAGGCTTGACCCCGAGCAGTTCCGCAGCGCCGCCAGTCCCATGGATTTTCCACTCCACACGCCGCAAAGCGGCGACCAGGTTTTGCTGGTCACGCAGCCGGAGCTCCGGCTCGGTCAAAATCACCCCGTCATGC